>JBPCUG010000799.1:0-7238 GCA_051011275.1 Cyclobacteriaceae bacterium
AGAAGGAGTTGCTTCGCCACTTTAAGGAAGAAGAGATAGGAGAGATGTGTTGCTTGGGTCGCTGTCATGAAAATAGCGCCTTCCATTTTCAAGGTAACAATTATTCTGGTTCTGCGAAAAACGAAGTAAAAGGAATATTGCAAAATGGAATGGAAAAAGATAAGGATCACTATGTAGTGCAAAGTGCTCTTAGAGATCCCATTTTGATCAAATCCACTCCAAACTTTCACTACTACGCAGCACTCTTCAAGGAAAGTTTGACAAAGGGGCCGGAAAGTGTATTAGAGGAGATCAAAGCTTCAGGTTTACTGGGGCGAGGTGGAGCTGGCTATCCCATGTCGCAAAAATTAGACGCCTGTAAGAAGACAATATCTGAAAAGAAATTTGTGGTATGCAATGCGGATGAGGGTGATCCAGGTTCTTACTCCGATCGCTATTTGATGGAATGGCAACCTCACGCTGTTTTGTTCGGAATGGCCCTTGCGTCTTATATTATTGGTGCGGATACCGCGGTGATCTACATTCGGGCGGAATACCCGGAATCCGTGAAAATCATAAAAAAAGCTGCTTCCGAATGGAAGAAAGCAGTTCTTACAGGTAAAGACATATTCGGAAGCGGGTTTGACTTTAAATTTAAAATTATCAAAGGAGCAGGCTCTTACATTTGCGGTGAAGAAACTGCTTTGCTTTCTTCAATAGAAGGCCAGCGGCCGGAAGTTCGGATCAGGCCGCCCTTTCCTACCGAAAAAGGTCTGTTCCAAAAGCCCACCCTGGTAAATAATGTAGAGACCTTTGCCAACCTACATTATATCATTGCAAATGGTGGTGCTGCATTTGCTCAGTTTGGCACTGAAAATACTACCGGCAGTAAGCTCATTTGCTTGGATAGCCATTTCAAAAAACCCGGAATATTCGAAGTGGAGATGGGTACTCGGCTCAACGATATTGTCTACAAAATGGGTAACGGATTTGTAAATCCCGTTAAAGCTTTGCACATCGGAGGTCCCTTAGGTGGTATTGTACCATTAGAAAAGATACCAGAACTCACTATTGATTTCGAAACCTTTAAATCCTCAGGATTTGAATTGGGCCATGCAAGCATTGTATCCATCCCAGAAGATTTTCCAATGATCCAATATCTAGAGCACCTATTTGCGTTTACTGCTCATGAGTCTTGCGGTAAATGCTTTCCTTGCCGCTTAGGTTCGGTTAAGGGAAAGGAACTACTGAGTAAAGCCAACGATAGTGACCATAAAATTGATCAGCAGTTATTCGATGATTTGCTCGAAACTCTTGAGTTAGGTTCCCTATGCGGATTAGGAAGTGCATTACCCCTGCCGGTCAGAAATGCTTTGGCTTATTTTCCCCAAGAGTTGAAACCCTATTTTAAATGAACGGGAAAATTGAAAATATGGCCTACATAAATGGTAAACCTTTCAGCTACGTTGAAGGGGAAACCATATTGACATTTTTGCAAAGGCACCTAGGCCAGCAAGCCGTACCTACACTTTGTGATGCGCCTAATCTTGACCCCATCGGCGCTTGCAGAGTGTGCAGTGTTGAAGTCAAGAGTGATCAGCATGGGCCGGCTAAAACAGTAGCTTCATGTCATGCTTTGGTACAGAAGAATAGTTATATACGAACCCACTCATCAAGCATTAAGAAGCTGCGGCATAATATTTTAGAACTGGTATTGACCGATCATCCATTGGATTGCTTGATCTGCGAGGCCAATGGTAATTGTGAGTTACAAACCGTAGCTGCTCAGGTTGGTATCCGGGAAGTGCGGTATCCTGCAGGTAAGAATCACCAGGATCAACCAACGGATACTAGCCATCCTTTTATGGTCTCAGATCTATCCAAATGCATCAACTGCTACCGGTGCATTGCCGCTTGTGATGAGGTTCAGGGAGAATTTGTTTTAAGCATGTATGGAAGAGGCTTTGATAGTCGTATCATAAAAAGCTTAGATAATTCATTTGATGAATCGGATTGTGTGGCTTGCGGAGCCTGTGCACAAACTTGCCCCACAGCGGCTATCTCCGATGTTTTCAAACCGGCTGCGGCTGCAGTGCAGAAGACTGTTCGAACCGTTTGCACGTATTGCGGTGTGGGGTGTAATCTGGAAGTAGCGGTGAACAATGGCGAAGTTTTGAGTATTGCCGCTCCTTATGATGCCGAAGTGAACCAAGGCCATGCTTGCTTAAAAGGCCGTTATGCCTTTAAGTTCTATAATCATCCGGACCGACTAAAAGCCCCATTGATCAAGCGTAACGGAATTTTTGAGGAGGTGAGTTGGAATGAAGCTTATGATTTTATTGCTGAAAAGCTCACGAAAATCAAAGAACGATATGGTCCGGATGCCATCGCTGGTATCTCTTCTTCAAGATGTACTAATGAGGAAAATTACCTCATGCAAAAATTTATGCGAGCGGTGATCGGCACCAACAATATTGATGGTTGCGCCAGGCTTTGTCATGCGCCAACAGCCACTGGCATGCAGCGTGCCTTTGGGACCGGAGCAGCCACTAATTCCATTACAGATCTGGAGATGACCAATTGTATTCTCGTGGTGGGTGCCAACCCTACAACTGCTCATCCGGTGACCGGAGCTAAGATGAAGCAACAAGCTATCAAAGGAAAAACTCTAATTGTCATAGATCCGCGTGAGACGGAGATCGCCAGATACGCTGACTATCATTTGCAGTTGCGACCGGGTACGAATGTAGCGGTTTTAGATATGATGCTACACTTTATCGTCAAAGAGGGATGGGTGGATCGTGACTTTGTCAATGAACGATGCGAAGGATATGAGGAGTTTGAAAAGCAAATCCTACAAATTGACATTGATGCTTTAGAAAAAGTAAGCGGCGTAAATAGAAAGTTGGTGAAAGCTGCGGCGATGGCCTATGCCCAGGCGCCGACAGCAATGTCGTTCCACGGGTTAGGAGTAACCGAACATTCACAGGGAACTTTTGCTGTAATGCTAATTGCAGACCTGGCCATGCTTACCGGGAATATCGGCAAAGTAGGAGCTGGTGTAAATCCTTTACGTGGGCAAAACAATGTGCAAGGCGCCGCGGATATGGGCGTGCAACCAAATCAGGGAGCAGGATATTTAGACGTAGCTGACCCTGCAATTCGCAAGCATTATGAAGATTGCTATGGTGTACCCGTGCCCGGCGGTAAAGGGCTGACTATTCCTGAAATGCTGGAGGCCTCGACTGCCAGAGATCTTCGGGCTTTGTGGATCATGGGAGAACATGTATTACAAACCGAGCCCAATACAGACAAAGTAGAGAAGGCACTGGACAGCCTTGACCTACTGATCGTTCAAGAACTATTTATGACGGATACTGCCAAGAAAGCTCATGTAGTGCTTCCTGGTGCTTCCTTCCTGGAAAAAAGCGGAACCTTCACTAATGGTGAAAGAAGAGTGCAAAGGGTCAATCAAGTGGTAGAACCTTTGGGAAATAGCAAACCAGATGGCCAAATTTTGGTGGATATGATGAATCATATGGGTTACCACCAACCCAAATACCACCCTGACCTAGCATTAAAAGAAATAGCCAAGGTTGTCCCTTTCTTTGAAGGGATCCGATGGGATGAATTGGGCATACAAGGAAAGCAATGGCCAGTAGATACCCAGGGGAAGGACACGAAGATATTGCACAGTGAATCCTTCAAAAACGGGAAAGGTAATATCGTTTTTAAAGCTTTTAAGGAGACCGAGGAGCTAGAGAAACATGCACATAACTATCCTTTTATTCTCACCACTAACCGCGAACTCGAACATTACAATTGTGGTACCATGACGCGTCGGACCGGAGCTATGGCGTTGATGGATGAGGATGTGTTACTAGTCAACCCGAAGGATGCATCTGCTCAAGGCTGGAAGGATGGAGAGCGAGTGGAAATGTCATCACCTAGGGGTGCCATAGAGATCACGATACGAATTAGTGAAGCTGTCAAATCTGGGGTGGTTAGCACGACTTTCCATTTTCCTGAAGTACTGGTTAACAAACTGGCCAGTGATGTTTGTGACAGTGAGGCCATCTGTCCGGAGTACAAAGTGATTGCAGTGGCCATAAAGAAGATAAAAGATGAGAATCTAAATCCAGTACTATGATACCCGAACAAATATTCCTCGTACTTCATATTATTTCCGTCACTGTATCGCTAATAATGCTTGGGGTAACGATCAAGTGGCCTAATGTAGGACGATTTTTATTCGTTCTGTTATTTCTTTGGGCTGGCTACATCAATTCCAGTACAGCGATCACCAGTCCGGAAGAATATCTGAACTATGGTAACCTTGCCTGGTTGGAATTCTATGAAGATTTCATCCACGGATTTTTTGGACGACACATTACTTTATTCGTTTTGTTGATCGCGGCCTGTCAATTTGCAATTGGCATTATGTTGACTACTAAGGGTGCGGCGGTAAAATGGGCCTGCTGGGCGGCGATTGTTTTTCTGTTGGCCATCACTCCACTTGGTGTGGGTTCCGGTTTCCCCACGACTGTGATCATGGCAATCGCAATGTGGATCATATCAAAGAAACAGTTTGACCGACATTTATGGGAAGTAGTTCAACAGAAATTGAGCAAAAAAGGAACCGAGCAACTTCAAACCAAAGCAAAGTTGTGATTTCTCTGGCTTCTTAACCGGAGATCCAAGTAACCATGATCTCACAAAATTACCTCTGGCGAAGATGGACCCTCAATTGCGGTTTAGCTGAGTTTTTCGGCATTGGTCTGGCGGCTATGATTGCATTGCTTCATCGTGAGATAATGGGTGAGCCGCAACTAACATCCGAGTATATAATTAACATGTTGTTTATGCTGGTAGCCGGTCTGATTGAAGGTACTATCGTAGGCTATTTTCAATGGCGGGTATTGAAACTGAAATTCGGGGCAATCCCGAAGAGCCGGTGGATCTTTCTCACTGCCTTTGGTGCGGTGATCGCTTGGTTTTTAGGCATGCTCCCAAGTATGTTTTTGTCACAATCCTCTTCCAAAAGTATGCCGACCGATGTAACACCACCTTTGGTTGTTATCGTATTATTAGGAGGAATGATGGGTGCGGCTTTGGGAGCCCTTTGGGGAGGGATACAATGGGTAGAACTGAGGAAGCATGTGAAGTGGGCAAAGCAGTGGATCTGGGCTAACACTTTAGGTTGGTTCGTGGGTTTGGCTATTATTATGCTAGCCGCTACTTTGCCTAATGACAGCACACCTTGGCAAACCATTGTTATGCTTGGGGTAAGCTCGGGGTTGTTGGCCGGTATAAGTGTAGGAGCTATTACTGGCTGGTTCCTGATCAGGTTGGAACCTAACTGTAAATAGGTGATGGTTTCTTGATCAAAAACTCTTAACTTATAGATCAATTATGGAGATTGTTGATATCATTTTACTACATGAGCGGTTTTGGTTCCATTGGCCTTTCTCTGGTGGTTGGCTGACCTTTGTACTCCTGGTGCTTATTATAGTTTTGTTGCTACGCCGTCGAAAAGAGCAAAATCGGGAGGTTGCTAAGCCTACCAGCTCCTCGGCTGAGACCCCTTTGGATATTCTAAAAAGAAGGTATGCTAAGGGAGAGGTCACCAAAAATGAATTTGAGCAGATGAAGAAGGATTTGGGGGAGCAATAGTTTATTTCGAATCTGTGCCCACCCAATAATTGCAATGAAGTTAAGCGTTTTTGCAATTCTGTATTTCTTGGTAAATTCACCTACTTACTACCGCAAAAATGCCTCAAACCCGCCAGTTAGCAGCTATTATGTTCACCGATATCGTGGGCTATACGTCCATGATGGCCAAAAATGAGACCCAAGCGCTTGCCTCGTTAAAGGAAGTGCGTGAACTTCTACAACCGTTGATAAAGCAGTTTAACGGTAAGTGGGTGAAAGAGATCGGTGATGGTACGCTTTCCAGTTTTAACAGCGCTTTAGATGCAGTCAACTGTGCACTCTCGTTTCAAAAGGCGTTACAAAGAGTTGATTTCAAAGTCCGTATTGGTATACATGTAGGTGATACCACCTTTACTGAAAAAGACGTATTCGGAGATGGTGTCAACATCGCTTCGCGAATAGAACCGCTGGCCCCTCCTGGCGGGATCTATATATCAGGGAGGGTAAACGAAGACATTCAGAACCATCCAGAGATTAGGACAGAATTTGTGGGCGATCGGAAATTGAAAAATATTTCGCGTCCCATTAAAATTTATACCTTAGTAGGAGAGGGGCTGCCTGATCCTGCCGAAAGTCCGACTAATGACCAGGTTGGTAGTTTCTTTTCCGATCTATGGCAGCGACGGTTTCCTCAAACCTTGTTCATTTACTTGGCCGTTTCAGTATTGTTGGTGTTGCTCACCAAATGGTTTTTAAACAAGTATCTACTATCTCCACACTGGGGCGAACTCTCCTGGATTCTGCTTCTGTCACTATTACCTAGTGTGGCAGTGATAGCCTACTATCACGGCCGATCAGGGCGGGAAAAGTGGATGAAAGCGGAAAAAGTAACTATCCCTTTAAATCTGCTGTTTACTGCCTCATTGTTGTTTTATTCTTTTCAGGGTAAAGAACTAGGATCTACCACCCAAAATATCACGGTGCAAGATGAAGAGGGAAAGCAAATCCAGGTGGTACAAGCAAAAGGCGAATTCCGTAAGAGTGTAGCTTTCTTCTTCTTTGAAAACCAGTCTGATATTGGTGCCGACGATTGGCTTAAGGCTGGTATTCCTGTAGCCATGGAATATGATCTGGAGCAAGATCCTTTCGTTCAAATTAAGGGTGCCTATGAAATGGTTCAGGATATCAAGAAAAGCCAACCAACTGAGCTCGCCGGTCTATCAAATGCCTTGATGCGCAAGATCACTCAAGACCATCTCTTTGATTATTTTATATTCGGTAGTTATAAAGTTGAAAACGGAAATTATACCATTAATACTAGCCTATATAGCTCTGATCCAATGCGACCCTTGTCTAGCCAATCAGTTACCGGAGGCGACTTTTTCGGGTTAATAGACCAATTAACTATAAAGTTAAAAGAGGATCTGGAGATCCCTTCGGGTAGAATTGAGTCAACCGAAGACCTGCCCTTATCCAGTATACTCACGGCATCAGTGCCAACCTATCACGACATAATCCAAGGGCACAATGATCATTTTATTGACAATAACTATCCATCCGCCATAGAGCGCTTTGAATCAGCGGTGAAAAAGGACGATCAGTGTACT
>JBPCUG010000800.1:0-5338 GCA_051011275.1 Cyclobacteriaceae bacterium
CATGGTTTCCAAGGTTTCCTTCCAGGGCCAAACTTTATTCAGTGATCCAACCATAAAACCGGCAAGTAATGCGATGGCCAGGTCATGATACTTATTGAGTAACCAACTAACCACTCTGGCAAATGAAAGTAAGCCTACTAAGCAGCCAAGAGCAAATATTCCCAGTACCAAAAGGTTGCGTTCATTTAAGGCGGTGATTATGTAAACATACTTTCCCAAAAGTATTAGAATAAAAGAACCTGAGATCCCCGGTAAGACCATCGCGCAGATGGCAATCGTGCCACAAAGAAATATGAACCAGAAATGCTCCGGGGTTTGTGCTGAACTCAATACAGTAATGGTGTAGGCAATGCCTATACCTATTAAAGAGCTAAGTACAGTAGCTGGTCGCCAATGCTTTACTTCACGGGCCACCCAAATGGCGGAAATAACTATCAACCCGAAAAAGAAAGACCACAATTGAATTGGATATTCCTTTAAAAGATATTCAACCTGATTGCTTAGAACCACCAAACTTACCCCAATACCAAAAACCAGCGGCAATAAAAATGTAGCGTCAATCTTACGCCAAAATGCCAGCCATTGGAATTTCGAGAGAAGCTTTAAAGCCTCAATATCCACTGATTTGATAGCATTTAAAAGTCGTTCGTAGATGCCGGTAATGAAAGCGATAGTACCTCCAGATACTCCGGGGACCACATCCGCAGCCCCCATGGCCATTCCTTTGAGGAAAATCAACAGATAATCTCTGGGTGCTTGCATAAAAGAAAAAACTAACCGTGTTTATTGTTATCCAGGAAGTGGGTGAAGGTGTCACCGCGCAACCCTAGACGGATCGTTTCTAAAGGGATTACTTCATTTGGAGAAATATTGCCTAGGTTCACATTGGCGCCGAGCAGCTTTATGAACCATACCTGTTGGGATTTTTGAGGAGCCTCCCAAATGATCTTTTCAAATGGGATCTTAGTTAAGATCTCTTGAACTAAGCCTGAACGGACTTCTCCGCTAGATCTAAAGAGGCCAACGTTTCCACTCTCTCGAGCCTCGCCTATCACTTTCCAAGCCCCGGCGTCTAATTCAGCTTGCATCAATTTGATCCATTTGTACGGGGGGATGATTTTTTCTACATCCTTAGAGCCAACTTCAGATAAAACAGTGACTTGATCGGAGAGCTTACTGATATAATCGCATTTTACTTCATGGTCTAGTTCTATGGAGCCATCTGATACTTCAGCAAAGGTCATCGTATACTTGTCTAAAACCCTTTGATAATCTTCGAATTGGTTCCTGACTATAAATGCTTCAAACAGCGTTCCACCAAAGTAGGTGGGAATACCAGCACTTCTATATACCTCCAGCTTCTCCTTAAGGTTAGGAGTAACATAAGAAGTAGCCCAGCCCAACTTTACAATATCAATATAGGTCCCACCAACGTTGATCATATCCTCTACTTCCCTCAAGCTAAGGCCTTTGTCCATCACCATGGTATAGCCAAACTCTCTTGGTTTTTGCGTTCGCTCTGGAATAGCTTCTAAAGTATAATTCATTCAGGTTTCTCTTTTCTGTATTGGTCGATAATCTTAAACAATGCTTTTTGAGATTCTAGTTTAGGAAAAAAATCGAATAACTCTTGATGGTTTTCAAAATTTATGATCAAGGCTTGTTCCAGATAATTGAATGCTTCCTTATACTTCCCATTAGCCATAAAGTATACTACAGCCCTATAATATAAAGACGACTCACCAGGGTTTTCTTCCAGTCCTTTCACGATTAAATCTATGGCCTCTTGGAAGTTACCTTGCTCATAGTAAATGGCTGACCAGTTTAGCCAAATAGATTTGTCATTTGGATTTAACAAAGCCGCTTCTCGATATGCGGTTAAACTTGATACCACATTGCCAACTTTGTATTCAGCTTCAGCAGTGGATAGCCAGTAGATTTCATTGTCTGGATCCAGTTTCAAAGCTTTGTTATAAAAGTGAATGGCCTCATACCATTTTTCCTGACTACTTAAACATAGGCCGATTCCATAGGCTGCTTCATCGTAAAAGTTGTCAAGCTTGAAGGCCTTTCCATAATACTTCAAGGCCAGATCGAGATACTCCATCTTTTCATACACTTGTGCTAAGGAAAAATATGTTTCGGCGCCTGCACCTTCTATCTCAATAGTTTTGAGATAGGCATTTAATGCTTTGGGATAGTCCTCCAGGCTCATAAAGGTATTACCCAAGTTAAAGTGAGCTGAGGGAAAGTTTTCATTTATGGCCAAAGCATATTCGTAAGCTTCGACAGCCTGTTTGTACTGTTCCAGTTTGTTATAAACGATACCGAGATTATACCACCCGATATAAGAATAAGGATCTTTATCTATGAATTTTTTGTAATAGGAAAGGCTGCCTTCCAGTTCTCCGTTTATATCCAGGCAATAGGCCAGTTCATAAAGTGCACTTTCATGGTTGACATTAATATCGATAGCTTCTTTATAGGCTTCAATGGCATTAGGGTAGTCCGCCGCATTTTGGTAGGCCAAGCCAATGCTATAGTAAATCTCATCTTTATCAGTGGAAAGAGGAAGCAATTCCTTGAAGGCCTCTATGGCATCCAGGTGCTTGCCCTGCATCGATAGGACATTGGCTCTTAAAAAGTTTATCTCATAATCATAGGGCTGAATATCTCTGGCCTTCTCCAGTAACGCAAGAGCTGGCCCAAAAGAGCCTTTATCTACCAGTAATTGTGCTTTACTTAGCATCAACTCAATAGAAAGGGGCCAATGCTTTAATCCGTAATCACAAGCTTGTAATGCTTTATGATCCTTACCCCGGTCCAGGTAATAGTTTACGATCTTTTCCAATTGGTCAAGATCATAATATTGGTTCACTCTGTTTTTTAAATCCTTCTCGAACTTCTTTATCAGCTCTCTTTCTTCCTTCCTTCTAAAGTTTGGTGTCATTCACATCCAAGTCTAATTGTCCTTAATAAACTAAAGTATAAAAATAATGTAATACTAGCATGATCACAGTGTATTATTCAGCAATTCCAGTTGCATTAGTTTTTTATAATACTTACCGTCTAAAACGTCGGTCATGCTGCTCAAATGACGGATGTTATGGCAGTCTGAGCCAGCAAAACTAACTAGCTCTTGATCAATTAATTTTTCAGCAACTTTTCTAGCAGCTTTGGAGTAGTATCCGGTAAGAGAAAGTAGGTTAAGTTGTAACAGCACCCCCCGTTCAACCAGGTCTTCAGCAATCTCAGGATCGTTTTGAATAAACACATATCTTTCCGGGTGAGCTAGCACGGGTTGCAAACCAGCAGAAATGATTTGAAAAATCCCTTCCCTTAAAAAAGCAGGTTCATTGATAAAAGAGGTTTCAATCAATAAGTAGTTGGCTCCAAAAGTGAGCAATTGGTCAGGCGTTTGCAACAACTGCATAAAATGTTCGTCCAAATAGTACTCGGCTGCTGCTTCTATCTCGATATCAATGCTTTCCTGAAGGATCAACTCTTGCAACTCGTTTAGCTTGGGTTTGATGGTATTTATGTCATTTGGATAATAGTCCCCCATAACATGAGGTGTGGTAATGGCTTTTTGGTACCCCAATTCGGATAGGCGGATCAATATTTCTAATGACTCTGCAACCGTATCAACCCCATCATCCACATCGGGGATTAGATGCGAATGCATATCGACCAACAGCGGACGCACACTTAGCTTGCTTTTGTCTTTCTTAAAAAAGGATAACAATCTCTTTTTGGGATAAAGCTTTCGCTATAATTTAACCATTTATTCGTAATAGCCTTTGCCGTAACCATATCCATAGCCGTAGCCATAACCTCTTCCTGAGCCGAGGTTAAGTGAATTTAGGATCACAGACAAATTCTTAAATTGGTCGGTTTTCACCAGCCTATTGAGCGTTTTAATGAAATCTCGTTTGGAGTAATCGCACCTGACAACATAGATTGGTAAGTCCGCTTTCTTCATAGCTAGAATACCATCTGTTACCAGTCCAACGGGAGGTGTATCCAATATAATTACATCATAAGTCTTTTTTAGTTCTGCAAAGAGCGTATCAACCTCCTGGCCCAGTAATAGTTCCGATGGATTTGGTGGGGTAGGTCCGGCCGGTATGAAATCAAGTCCAGAAAGAGAACTCTCTTGGATGCATTCTTTAATTCCGTGTTTGTTTATAAGGATAGTACTTAGTCCTTTGAGATTATCTTGGCCATTAAACGCTTTGTGGATCTTAGGGCGTCGCATATCCATATCAATAATAACGACCTTTTGTTGTGACAAGCTGATGATCCCGCCCAGGTTAACAGCCAAAAAGGTTTTACCCTCCCCACTTACAGTTGAAGTTACAGAAAGCACCTTCTTACCTTTGGTTACTTTGAGAAACTCCATGTTAGTTCGAATGGTACGAAGGGACTCACTAACTGGAGACTTAGGGTAGCGGTCTATCACCAGTTTTGATTCCTTCATTTTTTCTTTATCATAGAAGGGTACCGTACCTAGGATCGGAGTACGAGTCAACTTTTCCAACTCTTGATGGCTATTTATTTTATTATGAAATGCATAGCGAAAGCCAACCAAGAAGATGCCAATGAACAAGCCCGCAACAATACCTATGCCATGGATGATCAATTTGTTGGGTGCGATAGGCTCATCAGGAAAGGTTGCTGCTGAAAGAATTATGAAGTCATTGGTGGTGCCGGCCTGAGCTATTTCGAAGTCGGCCTTTAGCTGCATCAGCGTAAGCAAAAACTCCTCATAAAGTGAAAAGTTGCGTGCATTGCTGCTATATTCAGTTCCTTTAGATGGCAGCTTCTGAAGGTTCTTCTCCAGCGTGATCTTTTGAGAGTTTAAAAGTAAAAATTGCTGTTCGATTGATTTTTGATAATGGCCAATCTGATCCATCAACCCTTTTTTGGCCAGATCAACCTCCTGCTGTTTTTTCTGAACCGCATAAGTGTTTTCATTGTAAGAGCCTAATATCAGTTCTTTTTCATCCATTAACTGACTTAGTTTTTTCAAGCCTTCGTCAATTTCGGTATTATAGTTCTGACCAACCTTTAATGCGATAAGTCCTTGTTCTTGCAATATCGATAATTCTGCTTGCTGTTTTTGCAAGGCTATTTTTTGGGAGTCAATAACATTTATGGCCTTTATAATATTGTTGATGTCGTTTTCAACATTGGTAGTTTTGTTGGTGATGGTAAAGTCTTCGAAGTACGTTTCATAATCATTCAATTGCTTTTGAGTAAGCTGCAATTGTTGGTCCAGGAAATCTATCTTTTGCTTGTTGGCTTTGTTTTTTTCCTGTTTTGTATATCTCAAATA
>JBPCUG010000801.1:0-4418 GCA_051011275.1 Cyclobacteriaceae bacterium
TTGCGATCCGAAGCCAACCAAAAGACAAGACCATCAGATAGATCGAAACAGTGGTTATTACTCCGGTTCGAACTACATCCCATTGCCAGTTATTCTCAATCAGCCAATTGATGATAGAGGCAAACCAATAAACCAAAAATGAAACACCCCAAGGCCCAAAGACCGAGGCAACTTGCAGGATCGCCTGAAACTTGTACTGGGTATGGGCCATGGATCCCCAGGTATTCCCACCGGTGAAAGAATCAAAAAACTCTAACCCGACAAAAGCTGCGGGAAAAATCAATGTTCCAACAAATCCTCGCTCTTGGGCTTTGGTCAATCGGTCAAGCAGAAAGGGCAGAATTGATTTGACCGCAATGATCAAAACCAAAATGGGATAAAATGGCATCGGCAATGGTACCACATTATAACCACTTATTCCTGTAGATAAGAACATGGCTATGATACCAAATACAATGAGTTGCCATAGTTTTACGCGACGGCTGAAGTTCAATAAGAAAACTAACCCGATCCAAGGGGCTAGGGTCATTGTCCACTTTGCTGAGCTAAGGACCATAAATAAGGTCCCCAAAACCAGTATTGAATATGGATTCGAAATATATTGCTTTAACTTTTCCATGGTTTGTGCTTTTTATTTCAAATCAAGGGGTAAAAAACATGAAAGTCGACCGACCGCTTGAAGTCGTACTATTTAAATGGGTTCGACTTTATGCTGCAAAAAGTCAAACCTTATAAGTGACTGATCTTAAGACAGCTGTGATTTGAAGGCCGAGGGTGTAGTGCCAGTGTATTTCTTAAAGGCGGTGTTAAAACTTGACTTAGAGTTAAACCCAACCTTATACATCACCTCTAAAATGGTGAGTTTTTGGTCTCCAGTTTCCCTCAATTGCCTCTTAGCTTCTTCGATGCGGTACCGGTTGATCAGGTCAAAAAAGGTTTGTCCCAACTCACTATTGATTAGAGTAGACAATTGCCTGGCTGGCACCTCCAATTGATCAGCTAGCTGATTGATAGTCAGTTCAGGATTGAGATAGGACTTGACCTTTTCCAAATGATCTTTCAATTTTTGCAAAAGCGCCTTATTTGCTTGTGGTTTCACTGGGTCATTATTGAGTTTCGAATCACCGCCCAAGAAGATATCATTGTGATGCAATCCTTTGAGTAATACACTGGTGATAAAAATGAACAGGCCGATCAAACCTACGATCATAGCAGCTTCTTTCCAGCGCAGCAGTTGACTATGACGGACCACATTGGCCACCACACTGGCTAGGAATGAAAGGATAAAAATATTTACAAAGAAATTAAGCCAATCGAGGTTGATCTTGTCAAGATTGGAAAACTGCTCTTTTATTTGCTGGCGATAGGAGCGAATCCGCCGCTTGATAGCGGTGAGATAGCCGAGTTCATAAACCAGTCCTATTACTGAAATAGCGATCATAGAAATATCGGCACCCTTTTCAACTTCCTTCAAGACAAATTCTTGTATTTGGGGAGGTTTGTTATAGTAGAAGAAGACCAGCAACACCATGCTGATAAGATAAAACGTACCATGTAGCAAGTGTACCCATTTCAGCTTGAAGTTCCTCGAAGTCAATGACTGCGTATAAAGCAATAATAAAGGAGGATGGAAAAGAACCAATCCGTTTAAGATAAAAGCATATTGACTTTCTCCTTGATATATTCCTGAAACCAGTAAAATATAGTCGAGCAGGCCGGCACCGAGGGCGATAAAGAAGAAGGCCAGCAGATAATTACTCAGCCTACGTCCTTTTTTGTTCGTAATAAGGAAAAAGCTGATAAAGAACAGCTGAAATAGTACGATGATACCGAGTATTTGAAAGAGGCTGGACAAGAGTTAATTAAGGTTTGGGTTTGTAAATGTAAGCATTATCTGCTATTGGTGGAAGCAGCCTTAGAATGGTTCCATGTCAAACCCCCTCACTATGGCTAAGACAGAGTAAGGTAAGAGATCGTTTCAACATTCCACTTTCCAAAATTTCATCATTTTGTAAACCTC
Organism: Cyclobacteriaceae bacterium; assembly: GCA_051011275.1. Lineage (GTDB taxonomy): Bacteria > Bacteroidota > Bacteroidia > Cytophagales > Cyclobacteriaceae > JBPCUG01. Next base: position 2,021 of record JBPCUG010000801.1, read on the forward strand.
GAGTAGTATCCCTCTACCATTCACGCTATTTCCACTACCATTCACGGCGTTTGATCTCCGCTTCATCGTCTTTTCCAAACGCACTACTCTCAGCCGCAGTTAAACAAAGTACTCAAACCAACTAAAACGGAAATCATGAAAAACTATCAAATCAATTCAATTGCCCTATTGTTTGGACTCTTAACCATCTTTGCAGCATGCTCTGAAGAGAATGTAGATCCACCAAAGCCTGACGATCAACCACCTTCCCTTGCTTCTGGTGATTTGATTCCCATGAACCTTAAGGTGAGGATCGACAAAAATGGGACTTACACGCTGCCTGATAATGCTAGTTTGCTCACTACACGGTGTTTTGGCAAGGTCACGGTTACATTTCAGCCTCCCAACGGTCAATTGCAAATGAATACCTGCCACAATACTACCAGCAGCTCCAGCCAGTCTAATGTTGTCAGTGGAGTAACAGAAGTGGATTTTGAGGTGGAAGCAGGTTCATACGCACATGTTACGTTGAACTAATGCTAACCTATCCATTCAATTTAAGGCTAAAAATTTCGACCCCAAGGGGATATCCTCGTAAATATTATAGAGGATATCCTTTGCTTGATTATCAACCTGCTAAGGCCATGTTTGACCGATTCAAACACAGTAAGTGGTACAAGACTATTGGGAATATCACTTTCCTACTACTTTATAAGTACGTTGGTGATGTGTTGGCTTATACCTTTTATAATGTGGATTATGCTTGGTCCTTCAGCCCGCGTCATTATATCGAAAGTATCCTATCGGTATTGCTGATCCTGGAGATCTGTTCAGTAGTAGGTAGGTATATTGATAAGAAATTTTATTGGGCCGAGAGAGCCGTTTGGCGTTCCGTATTTCTGCTTGGCTTTGCCGTGGTGGGTTCCATGCTTGTGACCCCAATTGTAATATTTATTTCCTCGTTGATTCACTCCCATCCTGGATTGAGCCCTTTAGAACTACCTTTTACTATGCTAACGAATTGGGGACTTACTGCTGTGATCCTAGCTTACGACTTGATAACCTCACTAATAAAAAAATGGAGACAGTCAATTTTAGAAGTGGAAAGGTTTAAAAAAGAAAGTATTGAGTTTCGATTTGAAACTTTGAAGAACCAAGTAAACCCGCATTTTTTATTCAATAGCTTAAATACTCTTCCCTCCTTAATGCATATTGACATCGATGCTGCGGAGAAGTTTTTGCGACAGCTTTCAAAAGTCTACCGTTATGTCCTGGAAAACAGAGATAGGGAAGTAATAAGCCTGAAGACCGAACTCCAGATTCTTCAATCTTATATTTATTTGGTTGAGATGAGGTTTAAGGACAAGCTCAAAGTCAACATTAGCGTTCCGGATACGGCAAAAGGCCTTGGATTGCCACCCATGACCTTGCAAATGTTGATCGAAAACGCCATTAAACACAACGAGCTTTCTAAACAACATCCACTTACCATTGATATAACCAGTAATGGTGATGGCTATCTGGTAGTTGAGAATGCAAAGCAGCTTAAAACCAGCAAAGAATTCTCTACCAAAGTTGGGCTGAGTAATATTATCAACCGTTATAAATACCTTTCGGATAGAAAAATTGAAGTGGAAGAAGGCGAGCATGTTTTTGTGGTGAAAGTACCCCTACTCTCACAAGAGAGGAGTTTTAATGGAAAAGCATAATTGATCATGAATATATTAATCATAGAGGATGAGCATTTTGCCGAAGCAGAGTTAAAAAGGTTGCTTAAGAAGTGTGGCGAAGAGATGGCCATTGTGGCTAGTTTAGATACTATCCGAAGTAGTGTTCGCTGGTTCAGGGAAAACCAAAAACCAGACTTGGTGTTTATGGATATTCAACTTTCGGATGGATTAAGCTTTGAAATATTCAACCAAGTTGAGGTGACCTGTCCGGTAATATTTACCACTGCCTATGACGAATATGCGATCCAGGCATTTAAAGTAAACAGTATTGATTACCTATTAAAACCAATAGAGTTGCAGGATCTGAAAGCGGCTTTGGATCAATACCACCAAGTAAAACAGGAATTTAAAGAGGTGCATTCATCAATTACTCCGGAACAGATTGAAAGTTTGCTGAGTTTCGGAAAAAAAGAATACAAAGATCGATTTGTTTCCAAAATAGGTGATTACTACAAGTACATTTTAGTTAAAGATGTGGCCTACTTCTACGCCGAGGACAAAACGGTGTATTTGGTTTCCATTGAGGACCAAAAATACATCATCGACTATTCATTGGACCAGTTGGAAACCATGCTTGATCCCAAGATCTTTTTTCGATTAAATCGCAGCTACATTACCAGGTTAGAGGCGATTGACAGCGTGGCCAAGTATTTCAATGGCCGACTGCAGATAAATTTAAGACCTTCGGT
>JBPCUG010000802.1:0-14115 GCA_051011275.1 Cyclobacteriaceae bacterium
CTTTTTACACCAAGCTAATAGTGTATTTAGTTGCTCCTTGCTTCCTTCGGCCTCTAAGTAAACCGAACCGTCAGATCGATTACACACCCAACCAACAAGCCCAAGTTCTAGCGCTTTCTGCTTTGTACTCGCTCGATAGAATACACCTTGTACCCGACCTTGAACAGTAATATTGAAGTGCTGCTTCATTACACTTGTGCGGCCTCAGCCATAATTGTCGTCGCAGAGGATGTGCCCAATCGGTCAGCACCTGCCTTGATCAAGGCTACTGCATCCTCATACGTTTTGATCCCGCCGCTAGCTTTGATCCCCACCTGCGAAGGCAAGGTTTGTCGCATTAGCTGGATGTGAGAGGCTGTTGCCCCTTGCGGAGCGTAGCCAGTAGAGGTTTTAACAAAGTCAGCGCCGGCATCTTTACAAAGGTTACATGCTTCAATTATTTCCTGATCATTTAGATAGGCTGTTTCAATGATTACTTTCATCATTTTATGAGCCTTATGAATCACAGTAGCGCACTTGGCCAGCTCGATCTTTACCCAGGTCATTCCGGATTTAAATGCCGAGAGGTTCATAACAATGTCCAACTCATCAGCTCCACCAACGAGTGCTACTTTTATTTCCTCAATTTTGGTTTCAGTCATTTGATAGCCTAGAGGAAAACCTATCACCGTAACCAGTTGGATGTCCTGCTTTTCGAGATCCCTGCTGGCCTTTTTTACCCAAAATGGTGGCACGCAAAGTCCCACAAATTGATGTTCTATCACCTGGGCAACCATCTTATCTACATCGTTATCGGTAAGGGTGGGTTTTAAGTTAGTATGTTCAATAAATCGATTGAGATCCTTCATAATATGCATATTAACAAAATATGAAATCATAAAAAAAGGCTGACCTTTATCGGGTCAGCCTTACTATATAAATTATAGTGGTTATATCTTCTCTTTGATCCTGGCAGCTTTTCCTTGCTTACCTCGCAGGTAAAACAACCTTGCTCGCCTTACTTTACCCTTTCGGATAATCTCAATTTTGTCAAGATTAGGAGAGAGTAGAGGAAAGATTCTTTCGATACCAATACCGTTAGATACTTTTCTTACTGTGAATGTCTCTCCATTGGTGTTGGGGTTTTTGCGCTGGACCACGGTGCCTCGGAATTGCTGTACCCTTTCTTTGTTGCCTTCCCTGATTTTTACATGTACGTTCACCGTATCTCCCGCTTTGAAATTCGGGTGTTTCTGGGACTCATGGGTCAACTCTTTTTCGACTAACTGTATCAGATCGCTCATAACTTTGAAATTAGGACTGCAAATATACCAAGTTATTTTTGAATGGCAAATTGTTCGGTTTCCAGTTTATAGTCCTCAGCTTGCATTTGCTTCCAGTCCGGAACAAGGGATGGTTAATACTTGATACCGACTACTTGAGCTTATATACTATTCTAGCAATCCCGGCCTTTTTGCTTTCGTTCGCTTTACCGCTTGATCAAAACGCCATTTTTCAATTTCCTTCTCATGACCTGATAATAGCACTTCCGGCACCAGGTGGCCTCTATAGTCTGCCGGCCTAGTATACACCGGTGGGGCAACCAAATCGTCCTGGAAAGAATCTGAAAGGGCCGACGATTCGTTTGATAGCACTCCTGGGATTAATCGAATGACCACATCTGCCAAAACAGCTGCAGCTAATTCCCCTCCTGAAAGAACGTAATTTCCTATACTTACCTCTTTGGTAATAAAATGTTCTCTTACCCTTTCATCTACACCTTTGTAGTGACCACATAATAGGATCATATTTTCCGTAAGGCTCAATTGATTGGCCATGGGTTGATCCAAAGCAATACCATCCGGGCTCATATATATGATCTCGTCGTATTGCCTTTCCTCCTGAAGCGTTTCAATGCATTTGGCAATAGGCTCGATCATCAGTACCATGCCAGCGCCTCCACCGTAGGCATAGTCGTCAACCTGCCGGTGTTTGCTTGGGCTGTAATCGCGCAGATCATGTACATATACTGAAACAAGTTCTTTATCCTGAGCTCTCCTAAGTATGGAGTGACTAAATGGACTCTCCAGTAATTTCGGTAAGCATGTGATAATATCAATTCTCATTGCTATAAATATACTTCTAATAGGCCTTCCGGAAGGCTTATATTCATCACTTTTTCCTTCCGATCAAGGCCCACTATGATGGCCTTGGTTATTGGGATCAGGACCTCTTTGTCCCGATAAGTAGTGCTGATCAGGTCTTGTAAAGGTGCTTCATACACCTGCTCAACTTTTCCTAATGCACCATGTTTTTGGTCTATCAATTGATATCCGATAATGTCGTGATAATAGAAAGCAGCCCCTTCCAACGGCGGTAAAGTGTCAAGAGGTAAATATAGCTTCTTACCAACTAAAGCCTGGGCAGCGGAGTGATCATCTACATCTTCAAACCTTGCGGTGACCCTCCTGGGCTCAATTAACAGTCGGTCAATAAAAAAAGGAATCAGGCTCTGGCCATGATCTTCGAGCCATACTGATTCCAGATCTTTATACTGTTGGGGATCGTCAACGTCCAGAAAAAGCTTCAGTTCCCCTTGTAATCCATGAGTTTTCACTACATGACCTAACAGGTAGCAACTTTCGACATCCATGAAAATGGTTGCTTATTCTTCTTCTTGAGATGCTGCTTCGCTGGCCTCTTCTGCTTCCGGAGTGGTTTCAGCTTTCTCTTCGGCAACCGGCTCGTCTTTAGCTTCTACCGGAGCTTCTTCTTTTACCTCAGCTTCGACAGCCTCGGCCTCATCTTGGTTTGTCTCTGCTGCTTCAGCCGAAGGAGTCTCCTCTTTGGCAACCGCTTCGTCCTTGGCTTCCTGCGGAGTTTCTTCCTTTACCTCTGCTTCCACAGTCTTGGTTTCATCTTTCTTTGCTTCTGCTGCAGGGGCTTCTTCTGCCGATGCTACTTCCGGCTCAGGAGTAGCGGGAGCCTCGGATTCGGCTGACGGCGCCGCTTCCTCTGTTGTAGCGGTATCCTGAGGAGTTTCTGTTGCTTCTGTAGTTTGAGCTTCAGCAGCCTCTGCTGCATTTTCCTCGGTTGCTTCAGCAGCACTCTCGGCTGGAGCTTCGGCTGCCGCAGCTACCGTGGCTGCTTCTACTGCTCTTTTCTTTAATGCCTCGGTTCGGGCTTCTTTCACTTTGGTTTCCGCGGCTTTTCTTTCTTTGGCATCTGCTGCTTTGGTGGCTGCCAGCTGCTCTACTTTAGCGGCGATTTGGGCTTCCTTGTCAGCAATCCAAGTAGCTAACCTTTTATCTGCTTCTTCCTGAGTTAGAGCTCCTTTGTTTACTCCTACCTGCAATTGCTTTCGTAACATCACACCTTTGTACGAAAGCATAGCTCTAACCGTATCAGTTGGCTGAGCACCTTTCATTAGCCAATCAAAGGCTTTGTCGGTGTTGATGTTAATAGTGGCGGGATTGGTACTTGGATTATAAGTACCTAATTTTTCTATGAATCGACCATCTCGTGGTGCTCTGGCATCGGCTATTACTACATCAAATCTTGCCAGTTTTTTACGTCCTCGACGCGCTAATCTAATTTTTACTGCCATTTTAGTTTGTAACTGTTATAGTTCATCGATAGAGCCCGTCTATCTTTTTTAAGGATTGCAAAGGTAGTGGTTTTTTTGTAAACCCTATACCATAGCAATTATTTTCCCACTCTGCCTCAAAAAATTACGCCCAACAACCATGTTTTCAGGCTCAAAATAACTGAAAATGTTGGGGTTAGCGCTTCACTCGATTCTTTCCATTACTACTGACTGCTAATATCTTCCGCAAAACTTACATACATATATTTGAATAACCGAATATACGATTTTTTTAATTAATATCACTTACTTACCTTTGGATCAAAGCATTTTTGGCCATGGACAAATATTCTTATATATCCAACGCGCATGGCGCTTACATCGATGAATTGTATCGGTCATATCAAAACGATCCGGAGTCTGTAGACGCAAGTTGGCAAAAGTTTTTCGAAGGTTATGAATTTTCCTCGCAAAAGGGTGCCGCAGCCTTTGCCGAAGATATGGGCTATGATGCGGTAATGGAGGATAAGGCAGTAAGGGTGAGGAGCCTGATCCATGCCTGGCGGGCCCGAGGCCATCTGCGCTCTAAAACCAACCCAGTAAGGGAAAGGCGTGATCGAAAAGCGCTCCTCGATCTAAAAGACTTTGGTCTTACCGAGTCTGACCTGGAACTGGAATTCAATGAAGGTCAGGAACTAGGAATAGGCAAAACCTCCCTAAAAAAGATCTTGGAAGCTTTGACTTCTATCTACGAGAGATCGATAGGGTTTGAATATATGTATATCCGTGAACCTGAGATATTGGAATGGTTCAAACAGAAATCAGAATACGAGGCACTTCATTTCAATCCAAGCGAAGAAGAAAAGAAACAGATACTTAGTAAGCTCAATGAAGCAGTTGTATTTGAAAACTTTCTGCACACCAAATATATTGGTCAGAAAAGGTTTTCTCTAGAAGGAGGTGAGACCACAATCCCAGCCTTGGACGCTATAATAACGAAATCAGCTGAGTTTGGAGTGGAGGAAGTAGTGATCGGCATGGCTCATAGAGGCAGGCTTAACGTGCTTGCAAATATTATGGGCAAGACCTATGAGCAGATATTTACGGAGTTTGAAGGCACCGCATCTCCTGATCTTACCATGGGAGATGGCGATGTAAAATACCATATGGGTTTTTCCAGTCAGGTGAGTACACCCGATGGAAAGACTGTCAACCTAAAGTTGGCCCCTAACCCTTCGCATTTAGAAGCTGTGGATCCAGTAGTGGAGGGTTTTGTAAGAGCAAAATTAGATAAACAGTATCAGGAAGATTTTAGCAAAGTAGTTCCGATCTTGATTCATGGTGATGCAGCGGTAGCAGCACAAGGGGTGGTGTACGAAGTGGTCCAGATGTCTAAATTGGTAGGTTACCATACCGGAGGAACCATTCACTTTGTGATTAACAATCAGGTTGGTTTCACCACGGATTTTGATGAAGCAAGATCCAGCATCTATTGTACGGATCTGGCCAAGATAGTGGATGCTCCAGTATTGCATGTAAATGGCGACAACCCTGAAGCAGTAGTTTTTTGTGCTAAACTGGCGGTGGAGTTCCGACAAAAATTTAACCGTGATATCTTTATAGACATGGTGTGCTATCGCCGTCATGGACATAATGAAAGTGATGAACCGAAGTTTACTCAACCTTCGTTATACAATATCATTTCAAAGCATCCGAACCCGAGAGAGGTATACAATAAGAAGTTAACAAAGAGAGCCGAATTTGACGCTGACCTAGCGAAGAAAATGGACAAGGAGTTCCGGACCTTGTTACAGGATCGATTGAATATGGTAAAACAGCAAAAATTGCCATATACCTACCAACCCATGGAAGAGGAGTGGCGGGCATTAAGAAAATCAGAACCGAAAGATTTCGAAAAATCTCCTGATACTGGGATCAAGGCAGCGGTAATTTCCAAAGTTGGGCAATCGCTTACTAAACTTCCAGATGGTTTCAAGCCAATTAAGCAGATAGAAAGACTTTTTAAGCAAAGGCAGGAGATGTTCTTTGAAAAGAAGGAACTGAATTGGGGAGCGGCTGAACTGCTGGCTTACGGATCTCTTCTTTTAGAAAAAAGGATAGTAAGACTTACGGGACAGGATTCCCGAAGAGGTACTTTTTCACATAGGCATGCGGTCATACGAGATGCTGAAACCAACCAACCATATTCTAGCCTTGATCATCTTGATGACAACCAGGAAAAGTTCAGGATACATAATTCATTACTCTCCGAGTATGGGGCGTTGGGATTTGAATTTGGTTACGCAATGGCCAACCCAAATGCTTTGGTCATCTGGGAAGCGCAATTCGGCGATTTTGCCAATGGAGCGCAGGTAATGATCGATCAGTTCATCACCGCTTCCTATACAAAGTGGCACCGTATGAACGGACTGGTTTTGCTATTGCCACACGGATATGAGGGGCAGGGACCGGAGCATAGTAATGCAAGACCTGAAAGATTTCTACAGATGTCAGCTGGATGGAATATGTTTGTTAATAATATTACTACCCCGGCTAATTTCTTTCATGCTCTGCGACGGCAGTTAGTTATGCCTTTCCGCATGCCCCTGATAGTAATGTCACCAAAATCTTTACTGCGTCATCCTAAAGCGATTTCACCTCTAAAGGAATTTACTACTGGTGGTTTCAAAGAGGTGATCGATGATGATTATGTCACCATCGGGAAAGTGAAGAAGGTTTTGCTTTGTTCAGGTAAGATCTATTATGACCTTTTGGAAGAGCAAGTTAAAAAGAAAAGAAAGGATGTGGCCGTCATTCGTTTGGAACAATTGCATCCTTTTCCAAAGAATCAGGTGATGGCACTACTAAAGAAGTATAAAGCAAAGAAGGTGTATTGGGTACAAGAGGAGCCGGCTAATATGGGGGCCTGGGCTTTTGTTTTGAGATCATTTAGGGAGGTTGATAAAGACATTATTTCACGCCGGGCTACTGCATCTACTGCCACCGGCTATCACAAAGTACATTTGGAAGAGCAAGCGACTCTCATTGCAGAGGCTTTCGCTTAGTGAATAATTACCTAACGGCAATAATATGAGTGTAAAAATTAAAGTTCCCGCAGTTGGAGAATCGATTACCGAGGTAACCATAGGCCAATGGTTTAAAAGTGACGGTGAAGCAGTGGCGTTGGACGAGGTCATCTGCGAACTCGAGTCGGACAAAGCGTCTTTTGAAGTGACTGCTGAAACTGCAGGAGTCCTAAAGATCAAAGCGCAGGAAGGAGATACTCTGGCAATAGGGGACGTCATTTGCGAGATTGATGGAGACGCTGCTCCCGCTGGCAAGGCTGAGACACCCAAAGCAAAAGCGGATGAAACAGCCGCTGCACCCACACCAGCTACTTCGAGCTCGGAAAAGACCGGACAAGTGTTAGAGATGAGAGTACCAGCTGTAGGAGAGTCTATCACCGAAGTAACCTTAGCCAGTTGGTTGAAACAGGATGGCGACTTTGTTCATTTGGATGAAAATATTGCCGACATAGAATCGGACAAAGCTTCTTTCGAATTACCAGCCGAAGCCAATGGCATATTAACAATTGTTGCCAAAGAAGGGGATACTCTTGAAATAGGTGCTTTGATCTGCAAGATCGAAGTGACCGAAGCACCTGCTTCACCTCCAGAGGCTGCACCGGCTGAAACACCTACCGCGGAGAAACCTGCAGAGAGCGATAGCGGTTATGCATCGGGACATCCATCACCGGCCGCTGCAAAAATATTGGCCGAAAAGGGATTATCCCCAGCCGATGTCAAGGGCACTGGAGTAGGTGGGAGAATTACCAAGACTGATGCCGAGAATGCCCAAGCAGGACGGGAACCCTCCAAACAAAAAGCTTCTGAAGATTCAGTTCCGGTAGCCGCATCCGCACCTTCAGGGACACGGGAACAAAGGCGCAAGAAAATGACCAGCCTGAGGAAAACCATCGCCCGCCGGCTGGTAGCTGCGAAAAATGAGACGGCCATGCTTACTACCTTTAATGAGGTGGATATGGGACCGATCATGGATATCAGAAAGAAATATAAGGAGTCATTCAAGGAGAAGAAAGAAGTGGGATTAGGGTTTATGTCCTTTTTCACTCGCGCAGTGTGCTTGGCCCTTCAGGAATGGCCGGCTGTAAATGCCATGTTGGATGGAGATGAAATGATATACAATGACTACTGCGATATCTCTATTGCAGTGTCTTCACCCAAAGGCTTGGTAGTGCCGGTAATACGCAATGCTGAAGCTTTGAGTTTCGAGGGAATAGAAAAAGAGGTTGTAAGACTAGCAAAAAGAGCCAGAGACGGTGCCCTAAGTATTGAGGAGATGACCGGAGGTACTTTTACCATTACCAATGGAGGCATCTTTGGTTCTATGCTTTCTACTCCTATCATTAATCCACCGCAATCGGCTATTTTGGGTATGCACAATATCGTACAGCGACCTGTAGTGGTAAATGGAGAAGTAGTGGTCAGGCCTATCATGTTCGTCGCGTTATCCTACGATCATCGCATCATTGATGGACGCGAATCCGTTAGTTTCCTCTACCGTGTGAAAGAGTTTTTGGAAGATCCAACACGTATGTTAGTTGGGATCTAAATGTTGAATGTTGAATTTTAGATTTTGAATGCACCTCTTTTAGCTGGATGTCTTTCAAAATTCGAAATTTGTAATCTTAAACTTCTATGCAGTATCAAGTAATTGTAATTGGTTCAGGTCCGGGTGGTTATATCGCGGCCATTCGGTGTGCGCAACTCGGTTTGAAGACTGCCATTATCGAAAAGTACGATTCCCTGGGCGGAACATGTTTGAATGTAGGCTGTATTCCCTCTAAAGCTTTGCTTGATTCCTCCGAACACTACCACAATGCAGATACAACCTTTAAGGAGCATGGTATCGAATTGGATAAACTAAAAGCTAATCTGCCACAAATGATCAAACGGAAGCAAGAGGTAGTTGATCAAACCACCGGTGGGGTGGCTTTCTTGATGAAGAAAAATAAGATCGATGTTCATCAAGGCATTGGATCTTTTATTGATAAGAATACTATAAGGGTTACTAATAAAAAAGGCAAGACTACTGATCTATCTGGGGAGAAAATAATAATCGCTACCGGGTCAAAACCATTTACTCTTCCTTTTATTGAATTAGATAAAAAAAGAGTGATCACCAGTACTGAAGCCCTGGAACTTACCAAGCTTCCCAAACATATGATCATTATTGGTGGTGGTGTGATTGGTATGGAGTTAGGGTCGGTGTATGCCAGATTGGGATCCAAGATCACAGTTGTGGAATTGTTGGACGGGTTGATCCCAACCATGGATAAGACCATGGGTAAAGAGCTGCAAAAATCTTTGAAGAAATTGGGGTTTGAATTTTACCTAAAACATAAGGTTACAGAAGTTAAAAACACCGGTCGACAAGTGAGCGTCACAGCAGAAGATAACAACGGAGAGAAAGTGGAGTTAAAAGGTGACTACTGTCTGGTATCTATTGGTCGTCGTGCTTATACCGATGGCTTGGGGTTAGAAAATGTCGGGATCACCACTGATAAAGCCGGGAGGATTGAAGTAAACGATCATTTGAAAACAGCAGTAGATACTATCTACGCGATAGGGGATGTGATCAAAGGAGCAATGCTTGCTCATAAAGCTGAGGAGGAAGGTGTGATGGTAGCGGAACAGATAGCCGGGCAAAAGCCTCATATCAACTATTTATTGATACCCGGGGTAGTTTATACCTGGCCAGAAGTAGCGAGTGTTGGCTATACTGAAGAACAATTGAAGGAACAGGGTAGAGCCTACAAAACCGGTAGTTTTCCATTTAAGGCTTCTGGGAGAGCCCGGGCCAGTATGGATTTGGATGGATTAGTGAAGGTCCTGGCCGATAAGCAGACAGACGAGATTTTAGGAGTCCATATGATAGGCCCTAGAGCCGCGGATATGATTGCTGAGGCTGTCGTAGCTATGGAATACCGGGCCTCGGCTGAAGATATTGCGCGAATGTCCCATGCCCACCCCACTTTTACTGAAGCTATGAAAGAAGCCTGTCTGGCTGCCACGGACAATCGAGCGTTGAATATCTAAGTATTCCGCGCAATCCATAACTGCTCAAGAATTCTTAAGGAATAATTTGCCGAGAAGATCAAAATAAAGGACCAGAAACAGAATTAAGATCATGGCCCAAATGACCATGACATTGAAGAACAATGTATCGATGTTGAATCCGGCAAAATGTTTTTGAGGCATAAAAAACTGGGTTCTAAAATCGAAAAAATGTTTAGGTTCAGGTTGCATGTATATAGGAGATATCTTCTGTATCAACCTGTTTTTGTGTTTTACAATCCGATTAACGCTGCCTTCATTTGTTACAAGATCACCGATAGTAGGATTTTGGAACTGGTTGTATAATAAGTTAAGAGCGTTTGATGCTGCTTGAACTTTGGTTGCCTTCTGCCTGGCTTCCTGCTTCTCATCATACGCCTTATTATTTCGGTTTTTGTACAATATTTTCAAATTTTTTAAGAAACCAGAGACAGTATCATATTGATCCCGGTTAAAGGAATCAATCGTCAACTGGTTTAGTTCTGGTAGCCGATTTCTCCCAACTAATTCTAATTCTGGCTGTAAGGAGTTTTTTATCAGGGTCAAGGCGTTCCTCCGTTCATCAATTGGCCTCCCTTGATCCAAACAACGTTGCAAGGCGGTTTCTAATTCAGGAATAAAATAAAGGGTTTTGTATTGCGAACGGGCCATTCGCTTATCAAAATCATAAAAAAGACGGTTGTACTTATTTTTGGTAAACTGATGCACCATCAAAGCTTCATAGGCCCATCGGCTGGTCATAATCTCTCCAACTAAAGGGACCTTGTCGGTGGTACTCATAGTGGGATTGAGGTCGTCAAACTTTACCACTACCCCACCAAGTATCAATTGTGGTATTAAGAGGATGGGGATCAGTATATACACGGTAATGGCCGATTTGAAAGCGGAAGAGATGTTCAATCCCAGTACATTAGCCAAACATGAAGAGGTAAATAAAATAATCCAGTAGGCCCAGAACATCCCTTTTATTTGCAATATCAAACAACCGACGGCCACAAACAAAAGTGTCTGGATGGCCGATATGGCAAAAAGGATGGATACCTTGGAGATCAAATAGCTGCCTCGGCTTAAATGGAGAAAGGATTCCCGCTTCAGTATCTTTCGATCCTTAATAATCTCCTCAGCGCTGACGGTCAAACCCATGAAAATAGCGACGATCACACTCATGAAGAAGAAAGCAGGGATATTGATATTCTTGCCAAAGGAATAGACATATTGGTCATTCTCTAAGTGCTGATACCTTACCAGAAAAGCCAAGATAAAGGCCAAAAAGGGAGCCTCTAACAGGTTGATCAGCAGGTATTGCCGGTTCCCGATTTTAGAGAGAATATCCCGCGTACCAAAGATAGCGGATTGTTTGAGCCGCCTGGGGATGCTTAATGTTACCAGAGGCTTGGTCTTTGCCTGTTCCACCGTAGGGGCAGCCATGCGATAATCGTAATGCTCTTTCCAATCTATTGGTGATACTTTTCTCTGTTCGGTGAGTCGGCCGTATTCATTGACCACCTTGGTTTCGACAATATTAAATATCTCCTCCGGTCTGATGTTGCCGCAGACAGGGCAAGTGCCAAGATCTCGATCGATCAAATTGACGATATCTTTGAAATAAGACTCTGCTTCTATCGGATTGCCGTAATAGATCTGGTAGCCTCCCACATCCAAAATAATCAGCCGATCAAACATTTTAAAAATATCCGAGGAAGGCTGGTGTATCACTACAAAAATCAATTTGCCTTTAAGCGATAGCTCTTTAAGGAGGTCCATGATATTTTCGGAATCTCTCGAGGAAAGCCCGGAGGTGGGTTCATCAACAAACAGTACCGCAGGTTCTCTTAGCAACTCTAGCCCAACGTTCAGCCTTTTGCGTTGTCCTCCGCTAATTGTTTTCTCTAGCGGATTCCCGACTTTCAAGTTCCGGGTTTCAGTAAGGCCCAGGTTGGTCAAGGTTTTTACCACCAATTGGTCGATCTGTTCGTGGCTATAACTGCCGAAACAGAGTTTGGCTGCGTAGTATAAGTTTTGATATACGGTGAGATCCTCCATCAGGAAGTCATCCTGGGGAATGTAACCGATGATGCCTTCAATCTCCTTATTTTGCCTGTGAATATCTATGCCATTGATCAAGACCCGACCCGAAGAAGGCGTTTCATTACTGTTAAGAACATTCAGTAAGGTTGACTTGCCCGAGCCGCTGCTTCCCATGATACCTAGCAACTTTCCAGCTTCTTCTTTTAGGGTTATGTTTCGAAGTCCAGCAGTTCCGTCAGAAAAGTTATAGGAGATGTCATCAGCAAAAAATGTGATACGGTCTTGTGACCTGGTAGCCATGAACTTGCTTACTACATCGGAGTAGTAGATCGGCTCCATCCGATAGCTCCTAATAGAACTTCCGGTCGAAAAAACCGCACCTTTGTCATACTTTAGTGAAACGCCATTGAGATACACATTACCAGAACCCAGGTATTTTATAAAGTAACTCTCTACACTGGGAAGCCGCACAATTACAATCAGGCCCTTAAGCCCTAGAGCCAACAGATGCTTTGATTCTGGAGACAATTCGTTACTACCGTCGTCAATCACCAATAGATTTTTTGAAACCTCTTGACGGACTTCCCTGAAAGTGACGAATTCTTCGATAAGAAGCACTGTTTTTTGTCTGACTTTGAGCGATTCACTTATGTAATAAACCAAATTACTTTCCCGTTCGGTCATCTCGCCATCAGCAAGGATCAGCTCGATCATTTTTAGGATTAATACCAGCTTTTGCTGCTTGGTGATCTCCTGGTTAAGTTTTTTGGTAATTTGTATAATGCGGCCCCAATCTTCTACAAAGTCTACCGTTTCATCATCGGTATTTTCTATTTTGATTTGGGCAGATTGTCTTTCCTCTACATACTTATCGAAAAGGTCGAGGTAGAAATTGATCCGTTCCTGGTTCAGTTGGCGGGCTAAAAACTCCCTGATAGTAACCCGTTCACTAGCGGTCACGCCACCCTCCTTAGCTACAATGGCAAACAATTGAATGATGGCTTTTAACAGCTGTTCACTCATACCGGGTCGAAATGGTCATAGGGATAAATATGCAAAAAAAAAGCATTGAAATCTTCAATGCTTCTCATAATGTTTTTGGGAGATCTAGTTCGTTATATAGTCTCTCATTTTGATTACTTGCTCGGTTACGCCGGTTAAGCTCTCATCTTCAAGGAGGGTGATACCTTCATTATTCTGAATTTTTTCCTGAATATTTAAAGCATTGTACTTGGCAGCCAAATCGTTGGT
Organism: Cyclobacteriaceae bacterium; assembly: GCA_051011275.1. Classification (GTDB taxonomy): domain Bacteria; phylum Bacteroidota; class Bacteroidia; order Cytophagales; family Cyclobacteriaceae; genus JBPCUG01. Next base: position 12,982 of record JBPCUG010000802.1, read on the forward strand.
CATAACAATCAATTCAGCGGTAGTAGCATTGCCATCCAGACTACTTAATAATTTAGTAAGATCAGCTAGAGGTTGCTCCTGTTCAAGAATAAGCCTGACTAAAGGTATCAAGATTAGCTTCCTGTTTTCTTCAGAGAGTATGTCACGAGGATAATCTCTGACCAACGAGCAAGCGATATAAAGCCCTTCTGTAAATGTGCCAGCAAGCATCATGGCAGCAGCTTCATTGCGATCATTGTCCTTTAGATGCTCGTCTGCATTTTCGATCACCTCATTGATAATAGTAGTCAATGAATCTTTCGTTGAAAGATTACTTTCGAAGCGCTGGACGACCTGTTGTTCTAACGCGCCCGTTACTCCAATTTGATCGGCAAGCGGCTTGGCATTTGTTAGGTAACTCAAAGCCTTCTGAGCTTTTTCATAATTGCTCAAATAGCCGATATCTGTAGCATAGATACCTAAATTTAAAGCAGCTTTGTTGTTGTCGTTTCGATAAGTATCAGCTTTTCCTATATCATTGATCAGTCCCTCATTGAATTCCACACCGGTTGATTGCAATATATATGGTATCTCCGCTGGAGGAGGAATATGATATACTATTTCCTCTATCTGTTCTTTTAATTGCTCTTCAGCTTGGTCAAACTCTTCAGCTGCCGTTTCGTCGGAGCTCTTATCGGGGGTACAAGCACTCACAGAGATGATAAATAGCAAGCTTAATATTTTAGAGATGGTTGGTTTTAAAATTAGTCTCATCATTGTTTCAGTGATAAATTATTTAGTTTTAATACACGGCACTACTTGTCGAGGATAAGTTAAAACTTTATACACTATTACGCAAATTCGTTTGGGAAAGCGTCTTTTAAGAGCATTACTATTCCTGACTTTAGGATACGGGTTGCTGGTTTTTGCTGTCTATTTGCTACAGGAAAAACTATTGTTTCACCCTGAAAAACTGGCGGCAAGTTACCAATTTGAATTCTCTTTTCCTTTTAAAGAGCTGCATATTTCCACTGCCCAGGAGGCCATTGTCAATGCTTTGTATTTTCCAGCTAAGGAAAGCCAGGGCCTAGTACTCTACTTCCATGGAAATGCAGGCAGTTTAAGGACCTGGGGACAAGTAGCACAGGATTTCCT
>JBPCUG010000803.1:0-2888 GCA_051011275.1 Cyclobacteriaceae bacterium
GGTATTGGTTCTGTACCAATCGAAAGAACCGGAAAGTCTTCCGTCAAACAAACCAAAATCAATCCCCACATCTATGGTTGATGAAACCTCCCACTTGAGATTCTCATTAGGTATTTCGGAAAGTCCATAACCAAACGCAGGGTTCTCGTCAAAAGCATATGTGGTTCTTCTAAGACGACCTGCTGTTTGGTATGGATCAACGGAAGTATTACCAACTGAACCATAAGAAGCTCTTAACTTCAATTCGCTAAGGAAACCGACGTCAGCCATAAAGTCTTCATCAATGATGCGCCATCCAGCTGAAATTCCAGGGAAATATTCCCACTTATTGCCAGGTGCAAGCCTAGAAGAACCGTCGGCCCTTAAAGTCGCCTGGAACAAATATTTATCAGCAAAAGAATAATTCACCCTTCCCATAAAGGAAGCTAGTTTCCACTCTTCCAATCCGCTATTTAGATTTCCTTTTACTTCGGCAGTACCAATATTATAAAATAACTGACTTTCATAAGGCAAATTTGCTACCTCACTTTTATGCCGTTCCGTTCTTAGTGACTGCACACTTTGAAGCAGGGTTACACCAAGTTTGTGATCCTCACCTATTGACTTATCATAGGTAATGATATTTTCTACGGTGTAACCAACATCTGACCTGTTTTCAATTTCAGCATCAGCAGGCCCTCCCCTGTTGTCATTGGTGAGGGCTCCCCTGAACTCTCCCCTTCTTTCATAACGAAGATCCGGGCCAAAATTGAGACGGTACTTAAGGCCTTCTATGATATTAGCTTCCAGATACAACGGGATAAAGATGCGATTTACCCTTCTTTCATCTTCATAGGCACCTGGTACCAATTCATTGAGAGGATTGGTACGTATTCCATCATTAGTTGGCAAAAATCGCAAGTTACCTTCCTCATCTCTGGGCAGTCCTAATGGATTGTTAGCTACCGCTTCACCCATGGTTGCATTGGATCCCCAATTTTGGATGGAGAAAGCGGCAGTAGCGCTTACTCCTGCCTTAAAGCGATCGGATATCTTGTGATCTACATTTATCCTAGAAGTGATACGAGAATAATCCATAGATTTAATGATTCCCTGGTCTTCAAAATAACCCAAGGAAATATTAAACTGGGTTTGCTCAGAACCACCACTTACCGATAGTTGATGATTAGTCTGATAGCCGTCTTCCAATACCAGATCCTGATAATCTTGAGATCTTCCTAGTGCAATGGACTCCAGTTCTACCGGATCATCAAAAATCTCTTCATCAGTTGGAATGGTTCCATCCCAAGCTGCGTTACCAGCCGCATCCATACGTCTCGATTCTCTTTTCAAGGCCGCAAACTCTTCGCCATTCATCATATCAACCGAATTGGTCAAAGATGAAACACCATAGTAACCATCGTAAGTAACCTGAGTTTTTCCTACCCTTCCCCGCTTTGTGGTAATAAGGATCACTCCATTCGCACCTCTGGATCCATACACCGCTGTACCTGCAGCATCTTTCAAAACCTCGATGGACTCAATATCCTGAGGATTGATATCGGAAATTGGATTAGACAAAGGACTTGAGCTGGTTTGTGGAATTCCATCAATCACATATAAAGGATCATTTGACGCGCTAATGGATCTACGTCCCCTAATTCTCACTTGAGGGCTTTGTCCCGGTCGTCCACCGGCAGATGAAATATCTACTCCGGCTATTTGACCTTGTATGGCCTCAATAGAACTACTAACCGGTATGGCTTTGATGCGGTCTGCATCCACTGAACCGATAGCAGCAGTTACATCCCGTTTTTCTTGAGTACCATACCCAACCACTACTACTTCCGACAGTGCTGTCACATCTGATTCCAAGTTCACATTGATCACTGAGCTGGAACCTACAACAACTTCTGTAGTCCTAAATCCTACTGAAGAAAATACCAGTGTAGCTCCCTGGTCCACTTCAATGTTGAACTTTCCTTCCACGTCTGTAACAGTTCCGGTGGTGGTTCCCTTGACTAAAACATTTACACCAGGGACTGGGTCTCCGGTCTCTGCCTCTGTAACGGTACCTGAAACAGGAATATCTGCAATATCCCCTTCAAAAACCGTCCATCCGGCCTCTGTCGCCTCAATCTCAGTCGAGGATTTCGGTATCGCTGATACCGCGGTAAAAAATTGAAAACACAGTAGACATACCATGCTTCCGACTAGTACATTTTTTTGCATAGCTCGTAATAGTTTAGTTAGTGAATCATTTTACATTTTTAAATTTCGCAGTTAAATATTAAACTTTTTGTCAGAAGGGCAAGCATTTTATTTGGTATTTGCAGAGAATCCAGTAGAACGGAGAGATTTAAGCTTTAATACATAACTAAAATTATAAACAATTTCATTTTTTAATGATTTTAAGCAGCCACAATCGAATGCAAACATAATTTATCTAATGCCTTGCCACTTGGAACCGAATATGTTTGGATTCATAGCTTTTCAGGTGTGTTCAGGATTGATCTAGTTTGTTTGACTAATAAATTTTCTTCCCTATCTTTTCAAGATCACTATAATCAGACCAACTGCCAGCGAATTAGCTTCTCTTAGAAAATGAAATTATATAGAGTCCACAACGGAATTATAATTGAGAAAAAGGGCCTGCACTACTCCTTCGACAGCCAGGAGTGGGACAGCTTTATCAATGATGACAAGCTCCATGGTAAAATGGAAAATATGATTAGTGACGCTGAACCAGGGTCAGACCTTTTAGATGCAAATTTGCTTGCTCCCATACAATCTCAAGAACTATGGGCCAGTGGGGTCACCTACTATCGCAGCAAAGAGGGCAGGGAGCAAGAATCCGAAGACTCTGGGGGCGCTCAGTTCTATGCCAAAGTGTATGAAGCAGATAGGCC
>JBPCUG010000804.1:0-2605 GCA_051011275.1 Cyclobacteriaceae bacterium
GGTACAAACCGACTGCCGCCTATGGTGGTCCTAAGCTGGACCTGGAAGATCTGATCATCCAAAAAGTGGCTGTTTCTCAGGAGCGGAAGACAGTACAGCTCCCACTTCCCGGACTAAAGCCAGAACACGTAATTTATTTTTACCTAGGCGAGCACTTTACCAATGACTCCGGTCAAAAACTGTGGACCGGAGAAAGTTGGTACACACTTAATAATATCCCGCAAAATTAAACTTTAGAACTATTGAAAGATCCAACTGACACCCCCCTCTCGCGCAGAGCATTTGTTAAAAAAACCAGCACCGGTTTGGTAGCCCTAAGTTTAGGTGCAGCCGGTATGGCCTGTGCTAAAACTGCTATAAATACACCAAAGATGATAAAGATCAAAAAGGTAAGTTCGAATTTCGAAAGAGAGCCCCTGATAAGGCCTTTTGGTTTCAAGGGGGGCGAAATAACCAATGTCTGGCAAACCATGGCCTATCTTGAAAGTAATTCCGAGCTGCATAGTATCGGACTGGGCACCCAAAGTGTGCTCTGGTCCGACTCGCAGGTGTTTGCCGATCACTCCGAAAATGGAGGCAATGCGTTGATGTATGCTATGAGCGAGCGAGCCTTACAAATGGTAAAGGATCAATCTTTTACCAGTCCTATTATATTACTTGACGACATACTGGAGGAAGTGTTTAGCTACGGCAAACAGATCACCGGCAATCACAATTTACGTAAGACCTTTGCCCTCAATGCCCTGGTAGGGTTTGACAATGCGGTCTGGTTGTTATATGCTCAGGAAAATGGCATCAAGCAGTTTGACGAAATGGTGCCCGAAGCTTATCGGCCTGGTCTTTCGGCCAAGCACAAAGGTGTAGTAAGCATTCCAGCACTGGGTTATGGTACGCCCATTGCGGAGATCAAAAAGATGGCTGACCAGTGATTCTTTATTATGAAGATCAAGATCGGCGCTCCTGGCACACAGGAAGAAATGCTGGAAAAAGACAAGGCTTTCATCAAAGGTATTCACGATGCCATCGGACACTATGAAACAGAGCATTCGCCCAACGGCAAGATCCCTTATTATTTTGACGCCAATGGTCGCTATGAAAAACACGAGACCCTTAAGCGCTTTCTGGACTACGCCAAAGAAATTGGCGCTTTGGAACAAATTGCTGTAATGGAAGAACCTTTTGGCGAGCGCAACCAAGAAGATGTTAGTGAGATAGCTGCCTATGGACCACGTGTTGCGGCCGATGAAAGCGCTCATACCGACGCAGAATCTTTGGCCCGTATCCAGCAGGGCTATACCTCCATCGCAGTAAAAGCTGTCGCTAAGACCTTAAGCATGACTATGAAAATTGCCCAGGTAGCGTACGAACACAATGTACCGTGCTTCTGCGCCGACCTCACTGTCAATCCCATCCTGGTGGAGTGGAACAAATGTGTAGCCGCCCGCCTGCCCGCCTTCCCCGGCCTGGACCTTGGCCTTCAAGAAACCAACGGCTGGCAAAACTACCGCAACTGGGAAAAGATGATGGGCTATCATCCGCTAAAAGATGCAAGCTGGGTTCGTACTAAGCAGGGGATTTATGAAACTGGAACTGACTTTTTTGAACAAAGTGGTGGGGTCTTTGAGGCTTCGGAACATTATGAGGGGATGTTTGGGAAGTAATTATTTCACTTCCAAAACCCATTATCCAAAAAAATTTCTCATTTTGTAGGTTGGTTTAAAATTCTTTCCATGAAGGATAATGGCAAGCGGTCTCGGTAGGGTCTTCCTCTCTTTTTTGTTGGTTTGTGTGCTGTCAGGATCGCTGGTGGGTCAGGATAGCAACCAAATCCTGGTCGATGCCGATTACCAGAACCAATCACTCAGCGAAGTCTTAAATGACTTGGCCCGAAAATCTCAGATTGATTTCTACTATCAACCAGAGAAATTGCCTTCTGAAAACCTCACCATCTCTTTTCAGCAACGCACCTTAGCAGAAGCGCTAGAGCGGGTCCTAAGACCCACCGATTTGGGCTTTATGTTCTATCGAGACTATGCGGTAGTAGTTGCCGATAAACTGACTCTCTCTCAATTCTACACTGCCGATTACTATAGCGCATTGGAAGAAAGCAGGATACGTTTGGAAGCTTTGGAAGGATCGGACATGGTGAAACTGGTCGCCGGAGATCCTAATAAGATCAATCTTTCAGGTGCCGTAAGGGTCACTGGTTTGATTACAGAAAAAGAAAATGGTGAACCCATTATTGGCGCCACCTTTTTTATCAAAGAGTTACAAAAAGGAGTAGCTACAGATGTTAGTGGTCGATTTGTAGTTGATATGCCTGTTGGAGGTTATGAGGTCATTGCTCGCTATGTAGGCTATGAGGATCTAAATGCTACCCTGAGCGCTTATGATAATGGCCAAATTGAGGTCCAGTTGGAAAAGGATGCAATTACCCTTGATGAAGTAGTGGTGGAAGCCCTGGCTGCGGATGAAAACGTAAGATCAGTCAACATCGGGATCGAAAGGTTAACACCCAAGTCGATTGAGAAATTGCCTTCCTTTTTAGGAGAAGTGGATATCATAAAAAGTCTTACTCTATTGCCCGGTGTTAGCACCATTGGTG
>JBPCUG010000805.1:0-5003 GCA_051011275.1 Cyclobacteriaceae bacterium
TGATATAGGTCATGGTCCTTTCTCTCACGCGCTGGAAGCCACGCTTTTAAAAGATGTTTCCCATGAGCACTTATCTCTAAAGATAATGGAATTGCTCAATCAAAAATTCAGAGGTAAGCTCGATCTGACAATTCAAATTTTCAAAGGAAAATACCACAGGAAGTTTTTTCATCAACTTGTAGCCAGCCAGCTAGACATCGACCGTCTGGATTACCTTAATCGGGATAGTTTTTTTACCGGTGTATTGGAAGGTACCATCGGGGCAGAGCGTATCATTAAAATGCTTACCATTAAGAAGGACCGAATTGTAGTAGAAGAAAAAGGGATTTACAGTATTGAAAATTTCCTCAGTGCTCGGCGGCTTATGTATTGGCAAGTGTACTTACACAAAACCACAGTAAGTGCTGAAAAGATGATTATTCAGCTTGTATCCCGAGCCAAAACATTGTTGCAAAAGGATAAAGAAATTTTCTGCGGTCCTCAGCTGCGGCTATTTTTAGAAACCAATTATAGGCTTAAAGATTTTGATCGTCAACCAGAGCTCCTGGAGGCTTATGCTTCACTGGATGATTTCGATATCTGGGGCGCCATAAAAGAATGGCAAACCCATCCTGATCCCATCCTTTCAGGAATCAGCAAGATGCTTTTGACGCGGAACCTGTTTCAAATTCGAATGTCAAACAAGCCGGCCAAAAACCAGGAGATCCAGCAACTCTGCCGTAGTATTCAAAATAAATTCAAATTAGAAAGAAAGGATGCCTTGTGCCTGCTCGATCACGGCACCTTAAGCAATGCTGCTTATATCTCAAGAGGCCCAGGTATCAATATTTTGCATAAAGATGGAAGGGTAGAAGATATAGCGCAGGCCTCAGATTTGCCCAATATTAAGGCTATGAGCAAAATTGTTAAAAAATATTATCTATGCTGGCCCAAAAGTGTAAATTTATGACAATTTATTCCAAGGCTTTGGAGTTACCAATTAAATGAAATTAACGGTCAACCAACTTGCTGAACTACTTGGCGGCGAAATAGATGGTGATGGCAACCAGACCATTGACAGGATAAGCACCCTGGAAAATGCACATCAAGGAAGTATCTCTTTCCTTCACAACCCACAATACGAGCCACAGATATATTCCACACAGGCAACTGCCGTATTGGTAAAGAAGGATTTCAGTGCTAAACAGGAAGTATCTGCGACGCTAATTAAAGTAGAAGACCCCTATCTGAGTTTTACAGCATTACTGCAAGAGTATCACAAGATGGTATCTGCTCAGAAAATTGGCGTAGAATCTCCAGCATACATAGGGAAAGACTGTAAGGTCGGTAATGACATTTACAGGGGTGCATTTTCATACATCGGAGATGCCGGCACCATAGGCGATCGGGTAAAAATATTTCCTCATGCCTATATTGGGGATCAAGTCACAATAGGATCAGGAACGGTTATTCATCCAGGAGCCAAAGTATATAGCAACACGGTTATTGGCAAAAATTGTGTTGTGCATTCAGGTGCTGTAATTGGCAGTGATGGATTTGGTTTCGCCCCCCAAACGGATGGAAGTTACCAGGCGATCCCCCAAATCGGAAATGTGATCCTTAAAGACAATGTTAGCATCGGTGCTAATACTACTATCGATTGCGCCACTCTGGATTCCACTATCATCCATGAGGGTGCTAAGCTTGACAATCTAATTCAGATTGCCCACAACGTGGAGATCGGAGAAAATACTGTTGTCGCTGCGCTCTCGGGTATCTCAGGATCAACAAAAATTGGCAGTAATTGCGTGATTGCTGGCCAGGTAGGATTAGTTGGGCATATTGAAATAGCAGACAAAGTTACTATTGGCGCTCAGGCGGGGATTGGCAAGAGCATTAAAACTCCCGGCAGTGTACTTTTGGGTAGTCCTGGCTTTCAGATAAAGAACTATATGAAATCTTATGCCATCTTCAGGAAGCTTCCCGATTTGGTAGGTAGAATCGACGAACTTGAGAAAAAAGTATTAAATTTGCCCGCCAGTTAATCTGCGTAGATGAATATAAAACAACACACAATTAAGGAGCCAGTTACCGTTTCAGGGGTGGGCTTGCACACAGGAATTGAAACCCACATGACATTTCTGCCAGCCAAACCCAACCATGGCATCAAGTTTCAACGAACAGATCTCGAGGGGGAGCCCATAGTTGATGCTGACGTTGATAATGTGGTAGACCTTTCTCGAGGAACAACCATCGAACAAAATGGTGCACGGATCAATACCGTAGAACACACCTTAGCGGCACTAGTGGGCTTGGAGATAGACAATATACTAATACAATTGGATGGTCCCGAAACCCCTATCATGGATGGTAGTTCCAGAATGTTTGTAGAGGCGCTACAAAACGTAGGTACTGAAGAGCAGAATGCCTTGAGAGATTTTTTTGAAGTGAGTGAAGCGGTTTTTTACCGCGATCAATCAAGAGACGTCGAAATAGCAGCACTGCCGCTCGACGACTATCGGGTAACCGTGATGGTCGATTATAACTCTCCGGTATTAGGTAGCCAGCACGCACATCTTAATGATCTAAAAGATTTTGCCAAGGACATCGCATCTTGCCGGACCTTCTGTTTTTTACATGAGCTGGAAATGCTGCACAAGAACAATTTGATAAAAGGAGGAGATTTAAATAACGCCATTGTCGTGGTAGATCGGGTAGTAGAAGACAATGAGCTAGACTCACTGGCTAAACTGTTTAATAAGCCAAAAGTGGAGGTACAGCAGGAAGGTATATTGAACAATGTGGAGCTAAGATACAAAAACGAACCTGCCAGACATAAATTATTAGATGTGGTGGGCGACCTGGCTTTGGTTGGACGCCCGATCAAGGCGCAGATCCTTGCCGCACGACCAGGTCATGCTGCCAATGTGGCCTTTGCCAGGAAGCTCAAAAGAGCCATGCTTAAGGAAGACAGCAACGTACCCAAATACGATCCAAAGCTTCCTCCGGTATACGATATCAACGAGATCAAAAGAAGATTGCCGCATCGATACCCGTTTCTGTTGGTCGATAAAATATTTCATTTGGATGACGATAGTGTAGCTGGTGTAAAAAATGTGACTATGAACGAGCCCTTTTTCCAGGGCCACTTTCCTGGAAATCCGGTGATGCCCGGGGTACTGCAAATTGAGGCGATGGTACAAGTTGGAGGTATGTTAGTACTTAACACTGTTCCCGACCCTGAGAACTATTGGACCATCTTTCTAGGAGTAGAGGGTTTTAAATTCAGAAAAATGGTGCTTCCAGGGGACACCCTGATCATAAAATGTGATCTATTAGCACCTATTAAGCGTGGTATTGCCAAAATGAAAGGAAAAGCCTACGTGGGCAATGACCTGGTTTGTGAAGGCGTTATGATGGCACGTATCGTAAAAAAAGATCAATGAACCAACCCCTCGCTTATATACACCCCCAAGCAAAAATTGCAAGAAACGTAGTGATCGAGCCGTTTACTACTATAGATAAAAATGTGGTCATCGAAGAAGGTACCTGGGTAGGGTCAAACGTGACCATAATGGAAGGAGCCAGGATTGGTAAAAATTGTAAGATCTACCCAGGGGCTGTGATTGCCTCCATTCCTCAGGATCTGAAGTTCAACGGCGAAGAAACCACCGCGGAGATTGGGGATCATACCGTGATCAGGGAGTTTGTGACCATCAGTCGGGGTACTATTGACAAGCACAAAACCGTGATCGGCAGTAATTGTTTATTGATGGCCTATGTGCACATAGCCCATGACTGTAAGATTGGCAATAACTGTATTCTTTCCAATGCTACTCAAGTTGCAGGCCATGTAGAGATTGAAGACTCGGCTATTATCGGTGGTTCCAGTGCGGTCCATCAATTCGTAAAAATAGGCGCTCATGTTTTCGTCTCCGGTGGTTCCTTGGTGAGGAAAGATATTCCTCCTTATACCAAAGCAGCAAGAGAACCATTGAGCTACTGCGGTATTAACTCTATCGGGTTGAGGCGAAGGGGCTACAAGAACGAAAAGATCAGTGAGATCCAGGAGATCTATCGGCATATTTTTTTGAAGGGCCTTAATAATTCGAAAGCATTGGATTTGATCGAGTTGGAAATGCCTCCTTCAAAAGAAAGAGATATAATTATTAATTTCATTAGAGGGTCCGATCGAGGCGTAATGAAAGGCTACGCAAATTGAGCGTATGGTTATCAAGCTTAGCAACCTGGCCAAGCGGTTCCACCAGCAATGGATATTCCGTGACTTAAATTTTGAGCTTAAAAATGAAAATTCCTACGCTATTACCGGACCAAATGGGAGTGGCAAAACCACATTGCTACAGGTAATTGCAGGAATGCAACCAGTCACCAAGGGAACCATTCAATACCGTTCAACTGAAGGCCTGGTTGAAGCTGATGACTTCTACAAGTTTCTAAGTTTTGTCGCTCCTTATTTGGAGATGATTGAGGAGTTCAGCTTGCGGGAGTTCTTGAATTTTCACTTCAGTTTTAAGCCCATAACTAAGTCCTACACCATAGACCAGATCATCGAAGATAGCGGATTGGCTGATAGCCGTGAGAAAAGACTGAAGACCTTTTCCTCCGGTATGCGCCAGCGAGTGAAGCTTGCTTTATCATTCTATTCAGAAGCTCCAGTGATCTTCCTGGACGAACCTACGGCTAATTTAGACCATCATGGGATCAACTGGTATCTGGAGCGAATGGATGGCTTAAAAACCACCCGTTTAGTCCTTATTGGCTCAAATCAGCCTTATGAATACGAGTTTTGCCAGGAATCAATAGATCTGACTGATTACAAATAGCTTCGGAATACTTTGATTTTTAGCTTATTTCTTACATAAACAGGTATATCTATATATTACATTTCAAACTATTTCGTTTTTTAATTAATATTGTCCACGTGATAAACAGATATTAGTTATGAGTAAAGTACGTTATTTCCCTTTATTGATGCTGGCCTTTGCCATGACATTCATTTTTAG
>JBPCUG010000806.1:0-5156 GCA_051011275.1 Cyclobacteriaceae bacterium
GTCGGGAGTTTTACTTTTCTCAAGAAGAAAGCCTTGGTGGGTGATGCAGTAGCCCATTCGGTTTTACCAGGTGTTTGTTTGGCCTTTATATTTTCAGGGGTCAAGAACCCTCTGATCCTAATTACCGGTGCCTTTATTACTGGCTGGCTGTCCTTGGTTTTAATTGATTTGATCGTAGCTAAGTCCAAAATAAAAGAAGATACTGCCATCGGTTTGATCCTATCAGTATTTTTCGGCCTGGGTATCTTGTTACTTACAGCGATCCAGCATAGCGGCAATGCCGCGCAAAGTGGCTTAGATCATTTTCTTTTTGGTAAGGCAGCGGCCCTAGTTGGCAAAGACCTTTGGACCTTTAGTAGCATTGCGATTATATTGATCTTTTCGGTTGTACTATTCTTCAAGGAGTTTACACTGTTGGCATTCGACCAACATTTTGCTCGCAGTATTGGCTTTCCTGTAAGAATATTGGAATTGGTTTTGACTACTCTCACAGTGTTAGCTGTTGTTACCGGAATACAAGCAATTGGGGTGGTGCTAATGGCCGCCATGCTAATCACTCCAGCTGCCGCTGCCAAGTTTTGGACTGACAAGTTAAAAGTAATGATCTTGCTAGCAGCAGCTATTGCAGGATTTTCAGGATTAGTGGGAGCGTACATATCCTATATCGCTCCATCTATGCCAACGGGACCTTGGATTGTAATGGTACTTTCTTTGATAGCTGTTTTTTCTTTTTTCTTCGCTCCTAAGAAAGGGATCATTTACAAAGCGATCAATAAAAGACGCTTCCAAAAGCAGATGCTGGAAGAAAATATACTCAAGTTGTTCTTTCAATTAGGGGAAAAGAATGACAAGCAGTTTTATCGAAGCTGGAGTACCAATGACATTATTACTAACCGTCCGTTTAAAATAAACCAATTGTTGTTTGGGTTAAAGAACCTCAAGACGCAGGGATACATGCAAAGAGATGGTGAACAGTGGAGAGTCACCGAAGCAGGGAAAGTAAAAGGACAAAGATTGACCAAGCTACACCGGCTATGGGAACTGTATCTGACAGAGTACCTGCGCATCGCTCCCGATCATGTTCATGAAGATGCCGAAACTATTGAGCATATTATAACCCCTGAGTTGGAAGCGCGGTTAGAAAAACTACTGAAGTACCCGAAGTTGGATCCGCATCAATCGGAAATTCCATATAATAATTAACAGTTGGCAGTTGGCAAAGTAGTAACAAGTAACAAGTTGAACGCATTCTGGATCATACTGGTTGGCTCATTGGTTTCCGTTTCTTGCGGAGCTCTCGGATGTTATCTCATCTTAAGAAAGATGGCTATGGTGAGTGATGCGATCTCGCACGCAGTATTACCAGGCATTGTTCTAGCTTTTCTATTTTATGGTTCACGAGAGCCAATACCCATGCTGATTGGCGCCGGGCTTCTTAGCATCTTTTCCAGCTTTTTAATCGAGTTCTTTCACAAAAAAGCACGCCTGCAAACCGATGCCTCTATTGGTGTGACCTTTACTTGGTTATTTGCTTTAGGTATTATTTTGATCTCAGTTTATGCCGGTCAGGTTGACTTAGATCAGGAATGTGTTTTGTATGGTGAGATTGCCTATGTACCTATTGATCCCTGGATAACCGGATCGGGTAACCAACTTGGTCCTCGGGCTGTTTGGATCATGGGTGGTGTGCTATTGGCAATTGTTACTTTTGTAATAGTTGGTTACAAGGAACTTTTTCTTACTACATTCGATCCTAAGTATGCCGCAGCTATTGGTATATCCGTCCCTTTGTGGCACTACTTACTTATGGGTGCTGTTTCCTTAACCACGGTAGGAGCTTTTGAATCGGTAGGAGCCATATTAGTGGTAGCCTTTCTAATTGTGCCGCCAGCCACTGCCTACTTGCTGACCGAAGACTTTAAGAAAATGCTAATGCTCTCAGCAGGCTTTGGAGTAGCCAGCGCCATTTTTGGATACTATTTAGCTGTATGGTTAGACGGTTCAATTGCTGGAGCGATGTCGGTGATAGCTGGTCTTTTCTTTTTAGTTGCTCTTTTGTTCTCACCTAGCCAAGGGCTTATCATTAAGTACATCATGCAAAAGCGTGAGCCATCTCTAGATCCAGCACCGTAAATTAGCACGATCTGGAGTTTGTGGCGAAACTTAAAATATTAACAATCGAGAAAGATAAATTATCATATATCCACAATATTTACTTAATTTGTATGGAGTACTTATTAAAATAATCATAAAAAATCAGGTAATGGGCCAGTCTAAGGACAATAATAAAGAGATTCTTCAAGCTTCAAATGCTAAAATAGAGGCAATCAAGGAGTTAATATTTGGGGAGAACATGGTTGAATACGACCAGCGTTTTGGAGAAGTAATGAGCTTAATTGAAAAAAGCAAAGCCGATCTGGAGTCCCACTTCGACAGCGTAGCGGCAGAGCTCTCCAGTACCATTGACAACCTAAATACTGATGTCAATATCAGAATAAGCGACTTGGAAAAAAGCATTAACAAACGTCTGGAGAAAATGGATGCCTCCAAATCCGACCGCAAATCTTTGGGCAAAATGTTAGAAAATCTAGGCAAGAAAATACAAGGATAGAATCTTCCACTAAGGCGATTTTAGTCCTTTTTCAATGAACGACGACGAAAAATTAAAGGCGCTCAAAGCCCTCCTATTTGAAGACGAAGAGAAGGTCAGGGAGTCAATCCAAAAGGATGTTGTCCGTCTTTCCCAAGGATTTGAAATTGAGGAGAACTTTGAAGCTAAGGTTGAACCCATCATTCAACAACGGCTTGAGTCTTTCGTTCACACCATTCCTGATAAGTTAGGGCCCGTCATTACTGAAACTCTAAAAGTACAAATTAAGGAATCACAAGATGAGGTAGTAGAAGCCCTCTACCCTATCATGGGTAAAATGATCAAGCGGTATGTGCAAAAGGAAATACAACTGCTTTCTGAAAAAATCAACAAGCAAATGAACAGTGCCTTTTCTTTTGAAGGTATCAAACGAAAATTCAGAGCCTGGTTCAGTGGGGTAAAGGAGGAGGAGCTAATCATGAGCGAGTTGGCCGATCCACAAATTGAGGAGATCTTTATTATTGAAAAGTACTCAGGAATATTGGTGGGTAGTTATTCAAAAAATAAAACCCTGGATCAGGATATGATCTCAGGAATGCTCACTGCCATAAAAAGTTTTGTAGAAGATGCTTTTAGTGCCGGCCAGCAGGACTTAGAGCTAATTGAGTATGAACTTTATCAAATACACATTCAGAACTTTAAATCTTTCTATATTGCAGTAGTATTATCCGGAGCCTTGACCAGCCACTTTAGAAGCCAGTTAGAAGACAGAATACTGAATTTCACTGATAAAATAATGAGCAGGTCATTGAAGCAGGAAACCGGAGCTTATAATGAGAACGAGTTCTCCAAAGAACTAGAGTTTTACTTCGATGACGGAAGTATCTAAAAAAATAATCATTTTAGGTCAATACGGGGTGGGTAAATCCTCACTTATCCGTCAATTTGTGCATCGCAAATTTTCTGATAAATATTTGACCACCATTGGTGTACATGTACAAAAAAAGGAGGTTGAGATCGGATCGATACAACTGGCTATGATCATTTGGGATCTGGAAGGTGATACATCAGTCAGCAAGGTGCGTCCCTCCTACTTGTTTGGTGCTAATGGGATAATCTATGTGTTTGACCTCTCCAGGACTTATACCTATGCTGATATCGAAGCGGAGGTCGGGATTGTAAAACAGAAATTCCCTGATGAACCGGTGAAAATAGTTGGCAATAAAAAAGACCTTATCAACCAAAATGACTTAAAGGCAATCGTGCAAGAGTTACCAGTTGCCTGTGATTTCTTAACCAGCGCTAAGACTTCTGAAAATGTGGATGAATTATTTCTACAGTTGGGTAAGAATTTAATCGCATGAGGCTTTCTGAGTTAAAAGCAAAACACCTAGAACGAAAAGCGCAGTTTATTTCTCTTGATGATAGTGGAAACATCAAGGAGAGTGACGATGCTCTTATCAAAGTGTCCGATTACCAAAACCTCAGCGAAATTGGTCCCTTTTTCGAGAGTATCGAAGCTGCAATTGCCACCATTGTCAGCGGCGAGGATATCTTTTTTCCCTGTGTAAATCTTCACTTAAATAAGCAACAAGGAGTTTATGATCTGATCTTAACCAGAGATGACTCTGGTATCTGCTATCTGGTGATCTTTGATTTTACAGACCATTACCGGATCTCGCAATCTATCTTACAGGAAAAAAATGAATCATCGATCCAAAATCAACTATTAGATGCCCAAAACAAGGCTATCCGGTTGGAAAAGGAGATCGTTGACCTTAAAAATTCGGAGCTAAAAAGGGCTCAGGAATTCAAAGATGAGTTCCTGGCCAATATGAGTCATGAGATCCGAACTCCACTCAATGCCATTTTAGGATTCACAAACTTGTTGCTTAAATCAAATCTAAACTTCGAGCAAGTCGAATACCTGAATTCTATCAATATGTCTGGGGAAAATCTGTTGGTAATCATCAATGATATTCTGGACCTATCGAAGATCGAATCGGGAACTCTCAGTATTAATGTGGTGGACTTTGAGCCCCGGAAGGTGTTGGATAATCTGGTGAATATTTATCAAATAAAAGCCAAGCAAAATGGGATCGGACTAAAGCTAAATGTCAATGATAATATGCCGCTTTGGGCCAAGGGAGATCCGATACGGATTAATCAAGTACTTAGTAACCTTGTGGAGAATGCATTTAAATTCACCAAGGTGGGTTACATAGAAATTACTGCTTCCCTTGAAAAAGAAGAAAATGACAAGCTGACTTTGGCCTTCTCAGTAAAAGATACTGGTATCGGGATCGCCCCTATGCGTCAAAAGTTGATCTTCCAAAGTTTTGTTCAAGCCCATAGCTCGATATATAACCAATACGGAGGTACCGGTCTGGGCTTAGCCATCGTCAAAAGATTGGTCAACCTGATGAAAGGGTCAGTGCAATTGGAGAGTGAGCCAGACAAAGGGTCAACCTTTAGTTTTACTGTTTTGACCAGGAAGTCCGACCAAAGAGGAAAGGCTTTGGTAACCAAGAAGAAAGAAAAAAGAAAAGTTGGAAAAGAATCTTTG
>JBPCUG010000807.1:0-2774 GCA_051011275.1 Cyclobacteriaceae bacterium
GAGAGACTTCGTGCAATTGACTTTGAGGTATGGCTTGCATATCTCCCCAAAGTCGATCCATGTCTTCTTTATAAATGCGTTTGGCAGAGTCCATCAATTTGGAAGGATAAGCCAAATGAGCCATGCCAACAGGATGCACATATATATTAGCACCATTTTCGGCTAACTTCCAGGCTGCTCCTGCATGATCCAAATGAATATGGGTTAGCAAAACGTGCTTTATGTCCTTGATACTGTAACCTATACGATTCACTCCCTTTTCCAATGTAGGGTAAGTAGAATAGGGTCCAGTCTCTATTAATACCGGACCATCTTCTGTTTCAACCAAAAAAGCAGCTATCACTTTCGGGTAACCTAAAAAATGTAAATCAATAATATGTGGCATGTTTTGAGGTTTTTACTGGAATGTGTTTAAAGATAGGAGAAAAACAAAAAAGGCGCTATTAAAGCGCCTTTCTTAGTTAGGGAGTTGTAAGATCAAGACCCAACCTCATAAGCAGAGGTGTCTACTCCCAGTTCTTTCAAATTGTTGATCGATGCAGCCTTTACCGGAGGTGGGGGATTCATTGATAAGCACTTCTTATATTCCTTTATAGCTGACTTTTTATTCCCTGTGGTCTTATAGTAATCGCCAAGGCTATCATGCATATTTGGATCATCGGGATTGTTTTTCAAATTGGTCTTAAAAAAGCGGAAGGCCCTTTCGTGATCACCGGCATTCATTACCTGGTAAGCCATGAAATTCATCTGGCCCTTGTTGGCTAAATTCGCGGCCTCGTCATATACGCTACCGGCGTCTTTGCCCAATTTTTGGGTCAGGCCTGCTTTTACAAATAAGGTGTTGAAATTCTTGTTGTTGGCCACTGCTTGATCTGCCCATTTCATAGCCTCTTCATGATTGATATCATTTTGCAAACAATACTGGGCGGCCGAGGCCGGCCCTTGCCAGCCAAAGCCTGTAACAGAGCGTAACTCTTCACGGGCGTTAGCCAACACAATTTCGTGTACATCGAAACTTACCTTAAAAGGAAATCTTTTCTTTTCCCAATCCAAGACCGCCACCGCTGAGGTATTGTCAAGATCAACGAAGTCGAAAGTGAGCCTTTCGGTAGGTTCAATCTCAGTTGTATTAACCGTTACCCGCAATTGATCCTCGTCCTGGTTATAAAAGTAACTGCCCCATGAGCTTGAGTTTTTAGAAAATATGATATCAGCCTTACCATCCTTCTGGATACCTACATGTAAACCATAAGTACCGGCGGGAATGCTTTGACCTTCCACTTGTGCATCATGCGAAAAAGTTATGACCGTATTTTCATTAGCACCAGCCCTCCAAGGAGCTGCTGTTGCAGTGCCAAAACCAAGATTGGTATAACCATAATGAGCCAAGTTGGTCCCCCAGATCTCTCGGTCTTTCACCGCAGGTCTTGAGTAGTTAATGGTAATTTTTGAAATACCAATGGTTTGGCTTACTTCTGCCGCCGGACTGGCAGCCCGTGGAGTAGTGATCCGCTGGGCAAATACATCTCCTGCAGTTAGGGCCAGTGCCAAAACTGTAGGTAAAAATAATCTTAGTAGGGTTGCTCTCATGATTCCTTTTAATTTTAGTTGGTCTTCTAAAAAGGATCATATTTGAGAGAAAATACAGCCTAATTATGCGAGGATACAATTATTAAGGATAGACGGTTGTGCAGATAGTTATGCTACCACTAAATAGGGGATAAATGACTCAATTCCCGAAGTGTGTCATCTAGGGGTTGGTCAAGATCATAGAGCAGTTTATTGACTAGTCTCTTTGATTTTCTTATAGTGCTTTTCCCGAGTTTGGTAAACCCATAGCTGCCAGATTACACCAAATAGTGATATTATCAAGCAGGAAGTCAAAAAATGTGCCCAGTTGAAGGCATTAAAATCAAACCGAATGCTTATCAGATAAATTACAAGGGCCATGGGAAGAGTGTAAAAAACGACCCCATGCAACAATACATATCTCCATTTGTTTGTGCGTGCCTTCCCCCAGGATGAGAGGAATTTTGCATCTCCTTTGGCTACCCGTTCTTTAATTTGCGCGCTAATTTCTTGGTCGGTCATAGCAATGAACTTTCTATGGTTAGAAGTAATTAGAACAGGTCTACCTTATCTTGAACAATACTAATTTTTTGACGTTTTATCAAATGATAGCTATATAATTGCCATGGTATTTTACACAAAGGTGTAGAAATACCGGATGAATGGAGCAGAAAATGATTCTAGTGACTTAAAAAATTTTGATTGGAACCCTTTGTTTAGTTAGATCAAAAAGATGACTACCCGCCAGCCTATTTAATTGAGTTTTGGGCTCCACCATTGATCCAACCTTCTAAGCAAATATTCCCTCTTTTCCAGATTTATAGTTGCCTGATTTACTATTTCTTCGGGATCATTTTGAAGATTAAATAGTTCTGAACCCTTCTCTTTTACATTATTTGTATCAGGAACCATAAGCTTCCAGGGATACTCTATGGCTATTCGATACTGAAGGCTTCTAGTTGGTGCTTCAATATCCGCAATATCATGCTCATATGCCTCGGCAAATACAATGTCTCGTGCTTCACGATCCTCTTCAGACAAGAGATTTACACCCGGTAGGGGCTTTTGTGCAGTTAAACCTGCAGCGGCTAGAATAGTAGGGACAATATCAATATTACTAACCTGGGTGACAGTATCCATTTTAGGCTGCACAGTACCGGACCATCGGAGCATAAAAGGTGTCCGAATACCCATTTCGTAGGGCG
>JBPCUG010000808.1:0-3819 GCA_051011275.1 Cyclobacteriaceae bacterium
CTTCTGGTGTGTAGAGGCAATCTTTCAAAACTTAAATGGAGTAGAATCAGTAGTATCGGGATACACTGGAGGGGGAGTTGAGAATCCAAGTTATGAAGCTGTCTGCAATGGCACCACTGGCCATGCCGAGGTAGCACAAATCACCTATGATCCTTCTTTAATCTCTTTTAAAGAATTATTGGAAGTATTCTGGCAAACCCATGATCCAACTACTCTAAATCGTCAGGGAAATGATGTAGGAACCCAATATCGCTCGGCGATTTTTTATCACAGCGATGAACAAAAGGCAATTGCTGAGCAATACAAACAAGCACTAGATCAGTCTGGGGCTTGGAGCGCGCCAATAACTACCGAAATCACCAGCCTAGGAGTATTTTATCCAGCTGAAAACTACCATCAGAATTATTACAATAACAATGGCAACCAATCTTATTGCACTTATGTTGTAAGGCCTAAGGTGGACAAGTTCAAACAAGCTTTTGGACACAAACTAAAGAATACCTTGAATACCGGGGCTTAGAACAATCAAACTATTTTATGGGTTGGCAATCTACCAGAGCTTGTATTCTATTCTTCTTTGTCGGCATTGCTTCCCTACAAGGCCAATCTTTATTAAAGGGTAGGGTATTCGATGCCACAAATCTTGAACCATTATTTGGTGTGATGATAATCGTTGATAGTACCTCTGTCACCACCGATGAATATGGTCAATTCGAAGTTAATTACTCTCAGGGTAAGATCTCTTTTTATCATTTAGGGTACAATCAAAAGGAGATCTCTCCATCACCGGGACAATATTTAAACGTCTCTCTTCAAGCCAACCCTCTAGAGCTTCAGGAGGTGATTGTTCAGGGATCCTTGACTAACATCAAATTATCAGAGGTCCCTGGAGCCTATGGCTTAATTACGAAAAGAGACTTGCAAAGAGATGAAGGAGTTACTATAGCACCTGCCCTCAACCGGATACCTGGATTGTATATGCATACTGGGGCGCTGAATACTAACCGTATCACCATCAGAGGTATCGGCAGTAGATCGTTATTTTCCACGACAAAAATTAGAGCGTATTTTGATGAGATCCCGCTTACAACAGGTGAGGGTGAAACCAGCATTGAAGACTTAGATATAAGCTTGATTCAAAGAGCAGAGATCATCAAAGGCCCATCCTCTAGTTTATATGGTGCCGGATTGGGAGGAAGCATTAGACTGATTTCTGCTGATCCTGATTACAGATCGACAACGGTGACAGGAACGGTGGTGTTGGGCTCGTATGGTTTGTTTCGGAAACTAGGTAAAATAGAGCACAGCAATGATCGAGTAAATTTGTCATTGAACTACAATCAAACCCACAGTGATGGTTATCGAGACAATAATAAATACGATCGTCAGTCGGTAACGGGTCTAGGCACTTTATACAGCCCCAAAGGTCACTCGTTTAGCTACATTGCCGGCTATACTGATCTGAGAGCTTTTATACCCAGTTCCCTGGACAGTAGCACTTTCGTGACAAATCCTTCTGCTGCGGCATTTACCTGGGGACGTACCAGAGGTTTTGAGGACTATCAAAAGGGCCTTTTTGGCATTTCGTTTCAAAATAGACCAAAAGGGACCTATCAATTTAGCGGATCCCTTTTTACAACTTTTAGGAATGCTCTTGAATTAAGACCATTTAATGTTTTAAATGAAAAGCAGCATGCCTTAGGTGGTAGGGTCAAAGTGGGACGTACAAGCATTTTAGGATCCAAACAATTTCAATGGAACCTGGGAAGTGAGATTTTTTTCGATTGGTATGATTGGCGGACCAATGAAACTGTGGAAAGGGAGGAGGGAGAACTCCTGAGTGAGAATGAAGAGCGCCGTGCATACTTCAATTTATTTGGGCAAGCTGACTTGCACTTGAGCAAAAGGCTAAAGGCAACAGTAGGTGGAAATATTAACAATACCAGCTATCGACTAGAAGACCTGTTCACGGGGGATAATATTGATCAGTCCGGCAAGTACTCATTCAGAACTATTTTTTCTCCAAGATTGGCCTTGTTATTTGAATATTCTAACAACGGGAAGGCCTTTTTAAATATAAGCCATGGCTTCTCTCCCCCGACCGTGGCTGAGACCCTGACACCTGAAGGCAGAATAAATCCTGAAATTCAACCTGAAACTGGATACCACTATGAAGTGGGTATACGTCATTCCTTATTTAATGATCGACTTACTGGAGAGGTCAACCTCTATCAAATGAAGGTAAAGAACTTGTTAGTGGCCAGAAGGGAATCCGAAGATATTTTTGTGGGTATTAATGCCGGTAAAACCGACCACAAAGGATTAGAAATGGCATTTCAAGCGGTGCTTGTCAAGGATAAAGCTAAACTTCTATCCGCTTTTGGCTCCTATTCTTTGACCAACTACCGCTTCAAAGAATTTCAAGATGGAGATGCTAATTTTTCCGGCAACCAACTTACGGGAGTTCCACGGCAATGGTTGAGTGCTGGTGTTGATTTTGAAATACCCCAAGGGTTTTATGCGAATCTTAACTTCCAATGGGTGGATAGGGTACCGATAAACGATGCCAATACTGTTTATTCCAGTTCATATGGTTTACTAAATGTGAAGGCAGGCTTTAAAAGCGAATTTTTCAAAAGATTAGTACTGGATTTAAGTGCGGGGATCAACAATTTGAACAACGAGCAGTATGCATCTATGCTTTTGGTAAATGCCAGTGGCTTTGGTGGAAATGCTCCGCGCTACTACTATCCAGGATTGCCAAGAAATTACTTCAGCAGTATTTCACTGAGGTATTTACTTACCCAGTAATATTAGAAAAGTACTATTTCTGCTACCAATATATACCCAAAGTCTATGCAAATTGTCCAATGTGGAAAATTGTGAGGCTATAAACACTAATTATTCCAGATATTCGTTGCCATTACAGTTTATAATTTCTTAACTTCATTGTCCAATGTGATTGCAATGCATTTTTTAAACCAAATACCTAGTAAGTTATGTTTAACAGGCAAGATGAAAGAATGGGAGCAGAAATAAGCAATTCGAGCAATACAATCAGTAGAGAGACATCAATCAAAGGAAGCGTAGAGACTTCCGGAAACCTCCGGGTTGAAGGTAAAGTAATCGGGGACATTAAAGCCCGCTCTAAAGTGGTCTTAGGTGAATCTTCATATGTTGAGGGCAAGATATTTGCTCAGAACGCTGATATTGAGGGAAAAATTAAAGGAACTATTGAGGTTGAAAACCTATTAACCCTGAAAGCCAATTGCTTGATCGAAGGCGATATCTTTACTCAAAAATTGGTAGTTGAGTCTGGAGCAAAACTTGAAGGTAACTGCAAGATGGGTAAGAACGCTGTAAAGCAGAACACACCCCAGACGCCAAAATACCCTAAGAAAGAAACAAAGGGCCCTACAGAAGAAGCTGTTAAACCAGTTGCCACAAAGGTTCCTAGCTCATAGGGTTTATTCTATTTTGAAAGTGATTTGAGGGCACGTAAAACCTTGCGTCCTCTGCTTTTAAATCCTGCTGATCCATAGGGCAATTGATCTTCAACAAGAATTTGCAGTTCGTTACTTAGCTCGGGTATTCTCTTGGTCAGGTTAAGCAAAACCGTCATAGAGAAAACTTTTATGGCTATTGGCTCTCTTGAAGAGCTTAGATAGCCAAAGCAAATGTTTGCAACTTCTCCTTCCAGAGACTTGGGAATATCCAAATCTTGCCAAAGCCTCAATGTATTGCGCTTAAGTGCAACCGATACAGGCCCTTGAAGTTTCTTAACCAAAATAGGGAAGTAAGGAAGTATCATAGAAGCGT
>JBPCUG010000809.1:0-2722 GCA_051011275.1 Cyclobacteriaceae bacterium
TCGACCAAATCTCCGTCAACATCTCTTCTATCTGGGACCCAGGCGCTTCGAAGGTTTTGTTGAGGTCTGGTCTGCTCGCATCCCACTCAGGTAGCGATCTACGGTCTACCTTACCGTTAGAAGTCAAAGGGATCTCATCAATTTTCTGAAATTGAGTAGGAATCATATATGCGGGAAGATGCTCTGACAGATGTTGCTGCAACTCTGTCTGTGAAACAACAGAATCACCCACATAGCACGCTACCAGTTGTTGGGTATTACCTTCCAACTGCTGATACCCAATTTCATCCATGATCCGTTGGACTTCTTTTTCGTCAATCTCTTCATTAACCTCTTCCAAAGAAGCATCACGATTTTTATGTCCAACTCTTACATCCCAGCTATATGGAAAAGCATAATTGCTGTAGCATCGTTCTTTTTTGTGCACATAGATCCCTACTTGGTTGATCAAGCAATTTGTGGAGCGTCCGGTATCAGTAGGACGCACCCATGGCACCCGTGCGTCAAGGTAAGCCAACATCTCGTCTAAGCTCACATCCGAATATCGGTAGTAGTCGACAAATTGTACTTGCTCGAAAACCTTGTCATCTTCGAAGATTGAAACATCGAGTAGCTGATTAACTGCGTCGTCTGTGCGGTGATAGGCCTTGCGTGCATCGAGAATGGTCTCATCTATACCATCAAAATCCACATCTTCGTTTTGGAATAACTCTTCAGTAAGCCTAGTCTCAAAAAACTGGCCCCTTGATAGTCCAGTAACTATAATGGGAATGCCTTTATCTACCGCTAGTTTAGTGCTTAAGGTGTAGATAGTCTTGAAGCAACCATTACAAACATTACAGTGCCGTTGCAAGCTGTCGACGAAAATAGCATTCATTGCTTCTGTTTCTCCAAAAACGTGATCGACTCCTAGCTCTTTTACAACGCGCCTGATGTTACCCTTAGCCTGTTCTGATATATAACCATTATCCAAGGTAAAAGCCAGCACATTAAAACCCATCTCCACCAATTGCGCCAATGCGTAGGTGCTGTCTTTGCCTCCACTTAGCAGTGAAAGGCAGTCGTAAGGTCCTTTTTTTCTTGCTTGAGCCCGATCAAATATCGACTTCAATTCTTTCCGATTCCGAAAGTATTGCTGGGCTTTTTGCTTGTAATTTTCAAAAGACCGGCAAAGCTGGCAGACATCATTTTCATCAAAGTCTACTGACGGGTAGTTAGAAGGCAATCCGCACTTGATACAATTGATAACTTCTGCCTCCACAAGTGGCTTTTTGCGTACTTGGAGATCCACCACGCACTGGGTAACAGCCGGGTGGCTGGCCAAGGCTGATTCGATTTCACCCTGCTCAACTCTGATGCCTCCTATCTTAACCTGCTCATCCTCCCGTCCCAGGTACTCCAATTGGTCTTGCGGATTTAAGCGTACTAGGTCACCGGTGCGGTACATTTGTTTACCCGGCTTGAAAGGATTGGGAATGAATTTCTCCTTGGTAAGCTCAAGCCGATTCAGATATCCTTCCGCTAAACTAGTTCCTGCCAGATACAGTTCACCACTTACCCCTGGAGGCACAGGGTTAAGTGATTTATCCAAAACAAATGCCTGCACATTGGCAATAGGAGTTCCGATAGGAACAGAAGTCTGGCTGAAGTCATTTTGTTTCAGCTGATGGACGATGCATCCTACCGTGGCTTCAGTAGGGCCGTATTCATTATAAATCCGCACCTTGCGATCAAAAGCACCCACTAACTCTAGAGCCAATTGCGACTTAAAGTCTTCACCACCAACGATGAGGGTTTGTATCCCAGAACTCGAAAGATCTTTGTCCCTTAATAAGGCCAAATGAGAAGGGGTAAGTTTCACCATATCGACCATGTTATCTTCTATCACCTCTAGTAAAGCTAGATCAGGCCCAGAGTCATTTTCTTGGTAAATGACCACGGAGCCTCCCGACAGCAGCGGCACAAAGATAGAGGTAACCGTCAAGTCAAAAGCGATGCTGGTATAGAGTGGGAAAGAGCATTTGCCGGTTTTGACATAGGTATCTCTAGCCCAGGTAATGTAGTTGGCCAAAGCTCTATTCGTGATTTCAACCCCTTTGGGCTTGCCGGTTGAGCCAGACGTATACATAATATATGCCAGATGGTCCGGCGAAACCACTATCGAAGGCGGACTCACACGGAAGGAGGCAATTTGAGGCCAATCTGCGTCCAGACGAATAAAAGGCCGGTCACCGATTTGCTCCAGTTTTTCGCTGGTCAAGACCACTGAAGCATCAGAATCTGCCAAAATGTAAGCAACCCTCTCCCTCGGATAGTTGATAGCAATAGGAATGTAAGCAGCTCCTGCCTTTAGCACACCCCAAATACCAATCAACAATTCCAGTGATCGTTTAAGGTACAAAGCAATCCGCTGCCCTGGGCCAACATCATTATTTATTAAATAATGAGCCAGTTGGTTGGATTTTTCATCTAACAATTGGTAAGTCAGGCGTTGACCACCAAAAAAGACGGCGGGCTCCTGAGCAAACCTCGATGCTTGTTCCACGAATAAATCGATTACGGTTGGCGAAGTAGGCTGCTTATCAGTAATTTTATTTAGCAGGTTAACAGTATGATCATACTCCCACTTAGTTAGGATAGCGGGCTTTGCAATTGGCTGCCCTCGGTCTTCAATGAAAGCATCTAGCAAGCTCAAGAAATGCTGTGGTACAGCTTTGCGGGT
>JBPCUG010000810.1:0-4236 GCA_051011275.1 Cyclobacteriaceae bacterium
ATATAGAAGCCGGCGATCCTAAAGATATTGACGCTAGGGTAGGAGTGGATGCTAAAGTTGCCATTACTTCCGGCCTTAATCTCGACCTTACTATCAATCCTGATTTTTCACAAGTGGATGTTGACGAACAGGTCACTAACCTCAACACTTTCAATGTACGCTTTCCGGAACGTCGTTTGTTTTTTTTAGAGAACAGTGATCTGTTTAGTGATTTTGGTATTCCTCCGATGAGACCTTTTTTCTCTCGAAGGATTGGTCTGGATGATGATGGTAATACAATTCCGATATTGTACGGGGTGCGCTTAAGCGGTAATTTGAACAAGGACCTTAGGGTGGGAGTAATGAATATGCAAACCAAAGAAGTGGGAGATGTGTTTGGTGAGAATTATACTTCAGTAACATTCCACCAGCGGGTTTTGGCCCGGTCGGTGGTCAAGGGTTATCTACATAATAGGCAAGCATATACCAGCGGAGAATTTCAAAATAAAGACTACAATCGGATTGCGGGACTTGAGTTTAGCTATCGGTCTTTAGATGGCCGGTGGCAAAGTTTTGGTGGCTATGGGCTTTCATTTTCCGAGGGATTAAAAAGTGAAAATTACTTCTACAATGCAGCGGTTGGCTATGATGATCGCAACATAAGCGTTTACGCCAATGTGGCCGGTGTGGGCAATAACTACGTAGCCGATATGGGTTTTATTCCCCGTATACAGCATAGGGATGATGCCAGAGATACCACTTTGGTCATAGGTTTTCATCATTGGTTCAGTCGTTTTGCTTACACTTTCTACCCGGAGAATAGCAATGGGATCATTTCTCACCGAGCTGGTATTAGGAATGTACTGGATGTCACCGTAGATAATGATTTGATCGGTAATGATATACAGCTGGATTACGAAGTGAAATTTACCAATACTGCAGAATTTCAGCTGGAACTTAACCATGAGGATGCCAATTTATTGTTTCCTTTTGGCTTTACCGATTCCGAGCCACTTCCCGCTGACGACTATCACTTCAATTACATGAGCGCGGAGTATAAAAGTGATCGAAGAAAACGATTCGAATTCGAAGCGCGTTTTCAGTATGGCGGCTTCTATAATGGAACCAGGGTGCAGTATGCCCTTAATCTAAAATATAGGGTGCAGCCTTGGGGTAACTTCGGTATTAATTTTGAGCAAAACAATTTGAAGTTTCCAGATCTATACGGCAAAGAAACATTGTTCCTGTTAGGCCCTAAAGCTGAGATCAATTTTTCCCGAAACTTATTTTGGACCACCTTTATTCAATACAATACGCAGCGGGATAATTTCAATATCAATAGTCGCTTCCAGTGGCGGTTTTTGCCCTTGTCCGACATTTTCATTGTGTATACTGACAACTATGCAGTTGATCACTGGGGCCCGAAAAACCGTGGGTTGGTATTGAAGATCAATTATTGGTTGAATATTTAGTTGTTCGATCTGATCTTGTCCTGGGTCTAGATATTTAGTAGAATACCAAGAATTTTCCTATCTTAAATTCTTACCCTCAGTAATAATATGATACCGCAACTATTCACATTACTATTTTTAACGTTTCTTAGCGTTTCGGGCACCTGCCAATCGAACAACCCTAAACTCGAACCTATTTTTAATGGAAAAGATTTGCAAGGTTGGGCGGTTCCTGAAAACAATGTTTGGTGGATAGTGGAAGATGGAATTCTATACGCCAAAAGCGACCCCGAGCAAAAGGGCTCGATCTTGTGGACTGAAAATCAATACCAGGACTTTGTTTTTCAAGTCGACTTCCGTTTTGGAGAAGGCACCGTAGACTCTGGTGTCTTTCTCCGCACCGAGAGCGAGCAATTACAAATTGGGGAATCAGGATCTTTAAAAAGAGATATGACCGCCTCCCCATACATTTCCGGAAAAGGTTACCCTGTAGAAGCAGAAGGAGTGAAGGAGCTACTCAAAATGAATGATTGGAATAATATTAAAGTAAAGGTGGAGGGCGATACCTATACCTCCTGGCTAAATGGAAAACAAGTGATGACTTATAATTCAGAAACCGCAGTAGACAAAGGAGCTATAGGATTGCAGGTGCACCCTAATCGTGACATGAGCATTGATTTCCGCAATTTGCTTTTTGCGGAAATCAATAACTAAATAGATTGATGATCAGCTATTTA
Source organism: Cyclobacteriaceae bacterium (assembly GCA_051011275.1). Lineage (GTDB taxonomy): Bacteria > Bacteroidota > Bacteroidia > Cytophagales > Cyclobacteriaceae > JBPCUG01. The sequence goes on from JBPCUG010000810.1 coordinate 2,168, forward strand.
CTGGCAATCAATTCAATGTCTAGCTCAACATCATCGGAGATGACCATTTCCTGCATAGGATGATCGAAAGCAACATCATAGTTTTTACGGTCGAACTTTAATGTTCCAGTTACCGTCACCTGATCGCCTTCGGTGATCATAACAATATTATCAACTGACTCTTCCCCTTCCTTACCCCTGATTGTAAGCACACCTTTACCCGTATTATCACTGAGGCTAAAGCTTGCCGTGGGATTATTTTCTACATCAAAGAAGTCTGGGGAAGACAAATGGCCTAATAGCTTTTCTTTGGTTTGATCCTTTTCAGGATCGAAATTTTCGTCAGTTGGGATCATACTTGCCATATCAACTACAAAGCTGCCGCCGGTAACTTGCCCCTCTGCCATGGTGATAGTGCCTTCGCTAAATTTCAGGGTTCCCTCATGAGCATACATGCCCATCATTTCACCTTTCCATTTCACCATGCTGTTTTCGGTGTCTATAGTAAGGTCACCACTTAGGGCCGGCGGCTCAGACTCTACCACTTCTGTGGCCGATTCAGTATCGTATTCCGTGGACTTACTACCAGTGTTACAAGATGAAAAGCATAAGCTTACAGCTACTATGCTAGCATAAAAAGAGAAATATTTGATTTTCATGACTACAGAATTTTGGTTGATTCAATTGTTAGCTTAAATATAACCCCTGAGTTTACGATAGTAGCTATCTCTGTCACTATCGCTGGTTATTGTAGCGGGGCCGACATTTCACCTTTCTAGAGCATAATAGAAATATATGACCTGAGAGGGCCTAGGTTCATGCTTGAGGTCAAATATAAAAAAGAAGCGCCGGCAGAACCGTTCGTCTACCAGCGAAAGTGATGATTTGGTAAATGCCAGGCGCTTCAAAAATCCCACCTAAGGCGGGGATCTTTTAGTTATCAGAGATAGGTTTAGTAAATAATACCGGGTCGGAAACTCCCAACGCATCACCTACTCTCCCGATCATTAGAAAGGTAGTAATTACGGCATTTATTTCCAATAGCTGACCATTGTCCCAATGGCCTCTTAACCGATCCCAAAGCTCATCGCTCACATCATTGGCATCAACTGCTATTTGGTCGGTGAGCTCAAATACTACCTTTTCCGCTTCAGAGAAATGAGCACTTTCCTTCCATAGGGAATTTGCAATATCACCGATCTTCTCGTCGGAAACACCTAACTGTGAAGCTAATAGCTCGTGTGCACCGTAGCTATAGAAGCTCTTCATCGCTCTTAGGGTTTTGAGAATAACTAATTCCTTAAATCCCCAATCAATACGGCCTTTACCAAGGGATTGGATGAGGAAATTAGTAATGGAAGTACACATGGTTGGGTTATTGGCCATGGCCTTTACCAAATTAGGTACTCGTCCGAAATGGTTTTCTGCATTATCGTAAATTTCGTTTAGGGAGGGGTCAATGTTTCCTCTTTCCAATGTTTTAACTACTGACATAATCTTTAAATTTTGAGGTTAGTTTGCTGCCGGTGCTTGGCTCATAAAATGTTCAAGGTGCTTTTTCGCAGCTTTCGAAGCTGGTGGTTCCTCGGCAAATAGAATGGGTTGATGCCCATGCCATACTGGTTCTAATTCTACACCCATCGCGTCACCGAATTTGCTGACTTGCAGATAAGCGCCAATGGTAGCCACTATTTCTACGATCTGGCCATCATCGTAATGTTTTTTTACCTGGGTCCAAACCTCAGAAGGTATTTGTTCCGGATCGACTACTACATGAGAACAAAGGTCCAAAATAGCTACCTCTTCTTCAGTGTAGTGAGGACTGTTTCGATACTCAACGCCTACAATGTCTCGTTGCTTTTCTTCGGTTACTCCCAAGCGTGCGCTAACGGCTTCATGCTGGGTCACACAGTAGAGGCAGTCGCCCATTTTGGTAGCTTTAAGGATTAGTAATTCCTTTGCGTACCAAGTGATCTGCCCTTCTTGCAAAATGTCGAAAAAGATTTCCCACATTTTTTCTGCGATCTCCGGAGCATTACCAGTGATCTTAAAGATGTTAAGAATCATCTCAAAACGAGCCACCGTTTTGT
>JBPCUG010000811.1:0-13188 GCA_051011275.1 Cyclobacteriaceae bacterium
CGATCAAAAGGTGCTTGGTTAAGAAACTGGCTGTAATCATTCGTACTCGGTTGTGCATAAACCCGGTCTCATTCAATTCGCGCATTCCGGCATCTATTATCGGGTACCCGGTTTGCCCCTGGCACCAGGCCTCAAATTCCAGAGGATGGTTACGCCATTCTATCAGATCATATTTTGGTTTAAAAGCTTCGGTTACCACCTTTGGGAAATGCCAAAGGATCATCATATAGAAATTACGCCAAATAAGTTCGTTCAGCCACTTTTCATTAAGTTCGATTGCTTTCAATGTGACTGCTCGAATGCTAATCGTACCAAACCGAAGATGAACGCTTAAACGACTAGTACCTATTACTGAAGGAATATCCCTGGTTTGATGGTATTTCTCGATCAAGGGTGCATTAAGGTCCGAGGGCGGGAATACGCTATTTGTCGTTTGGAAACCTAAAGAAGACAGACTAGGAAAGGGAAATAGTGCTATCTTTAGAAGATTACCTAGGTGATTTTCGCTTGGGTAGCTTGATATGGGTTTCGATCTTAAGCGTTCCTTCCATTTCCTCATATAAGGGGTGAACACGGTGTAGGGCTTGCCGTCATCCTTTACTACTTCATTTTTTTCGAAGATCACCTGATCTTTAAAAGTGCACAGTTTACTTCCATGTGATTTAAGAAGCTTCGAGATTTCTTGATCTCTCTGGATCGCATACGGTTCATAGTCGTGGTTTGCATAAACCGCTTCCACTCTATAGTCTAGGAGTAACTTTTCAAAGACCTTTTTTGGAGTCCCTTGAGCCACATAGATTGAACTTCCATGTTCCTCCACCAGTTGCTTTAGTTCACCAAGTTGACGGTGCAGAAATTCTAATCGCGCATCTTTTTTGTCATCCAAGTGATCAAGAATATCGCGATCAAAAATGAATAAAAGCAATACCGTCTTATGATTGGTTAGCGCTTGGTAAAGACCGTGATTGTCTTGAAGCCGCAAATCCCGTCGAAGCCAAAATATGGTTATCACATCAGACATTTTCAATTACAATGACCTGATTTTTGACATGCCTCCATCAACATTAAGCGTTTGGCCTGTAATCCAGCTGGATCCTCGATTAAGCAGGAAAGCAGCTGCTGCACCTTGATCTTCTGCCTTTCCTATTCGACTTAGGGGATGTCTTGAAGCTGATGCATCCCTTTTTTCCGGTGTGTTAAATAGTTTTTCCGCTAGAGGCGTATCGGTGATGGATGGAGCGATAACATTCACTCTTATCTTTGGTGCCAACTCCGCAGCTAATGAGCGCCCCAATCCTTCCAGGGCCGCTTTGGCCGAAGCCACCAATGCATGGAAGAGCAAGCCCTGATGGACTGCTACCGTGCTAAATAAAACGATACTGGCCCGTTTTGCTTTCTTTAGCAATGGAAGTGCCTGCTGGATCACCCTCACAGCACCGATGACATTTAAGTCAAAGTCATTTCGGAAATCTTCCGGGGTTAAGCGATGGAAAGGTTTTAGGTTGATAGTTCCCGGGCAATAGGCTAGCCCTTCCAAGTGTTCGACTTCCAGGTATAAGCAACCTGTTAATGCATCATATACTTGGTGAATGCATCGAGGAATATCGATTGGAGGGGCCTGCCGAGAGGCAATATGTACTTTGTGTCCTTGTTTGGCCAGAATTTCCGACAAAGACAGCCCAATGCCTGAGCTGCCGCCTATCACTAGATAGTTGTTCACTACTTTTGCAGGCTAAGATTTTGAATCTCCTGAGCTAACTGCTCCGCTTCTTCCATTTTTTTGGCGTATAATTTTAGGTCGCCGGATCTCTGAATATCTCGGGCCTCCAACATTCTCTTTTCATATTTCTTGCGCAATTTTTTTTGAGGGTCCTTTTTGAATAAACCTAGCATACTTTCTGATATATTTAGATTAGTTATAAAACCTGGTAGAATCAATATTGTTTTACCTCTTCCTACCTAAAGATAATACTACTGGACCTTCTAATAGTCTTCGGGCGACTAATATAGATTTTAAAGTGCAAAAGCAATTGTATAACTTTACTAGTTGGAGTTTCGAAAATCTAAAGCTAATATGGCATATTTGGCGTAAAATTTCTCGATGAACGGAACAGGATCATATGACATACTGATTGTCGGTGCTGGCCCAATAGGGTTAGCTTGTGGTATCGAAGCTGAGAGGGCAGGGCTTTCATATACTATTGTTGAAAAAGGCTGCCTGGTCAATTCACTTTACCACTATCCCTACAATATGACTTTTTTTTCTACCTCAGATCGCTTGGAAATAGGGGAGGTGCCATTTATTTCACATGGTAATAAACCTACACGATCCGAGGCGCTGGAATATTATAGGAGAGTGGCTTCAAGTTGGAAATTGAAACTAAAGCTTTATGAAAAGATCACACATATTTCACGAGAGGCATCAGGCTATCAGGTAGAAACATCAAGAGGAAACTATAGTTCTAAAGCAATTATTGTGGCAACCGGCTTTTATGACCTCCCATATATGCTTCACGTAAAAGGTGAGGAACTACCGAAGGTGCGACATTATTACGACGAACCGCACCCTTACTTTGACCAGCAAATTGCAGTGATTGGTGCTGCTAACTCGGCTGTAGATGTGGCACTAGAAACTTATCGCAAAGGCGCCCATGTGACCATGATAATGAGAGAGAAGGAGTTGCGGAAAAGTGTGAAATATTGGGTAAGACCTGATATTGAAAATCGGATCAAAGAGGGATCGATCAAAGCGTATTTTGATTCCTCCATTTCTGAGATCAGGGAACATGAGATAGACGTGGAAACCCCCGATGGCGCCATTACCTTAAAGAATGATTTTGTCTTGGCGATGACCGGCTATCAACCCGATTTCGCTTTTTTGGAGATGTTAGGAGTAAGCATCAATGACGACGAAATACACAGCCCGGTTTACGATCCGGAAACTCATGAGACTAATCAGAGGGGTATTTACTTAGCTGGAGTGATCTGTGGTGGATTACAAACCAATAAGTGGTTCATTGAAAACTCCAGGGACCATGCCAAAGCAATTCTTAATCATATAGTCATAAACCAAAAGGCCCGAGCCTAGTTGATGTTTCTTTGTAGATGTAGGTATGAATATCAGCTATCTTTTCCGCTGTTGTAAAGTCTACTTTCAGGGCAGGCCGCTACTCTATCTAGGGCTAGTTTAAACCATTCTGTATATTTTCGAGGTTGGCTGTATACATCATCAGTTAGCGATTGCCAATTTAGGTATTTCCAAGCGGCTACTTCTTGGTGATTAACTTTGGGTTTGCCGTCAGAATGGCCAATGAATACATAGTCCAGTTCATGCTCGATTAGATCTGCATTAAGCTTGGCCTTATAAATAAAACTAAAAGCAAAGGTCAAAGAACAGGAAATACCCATTTCCTCTTGTAGCCGTCTGTGAGCCGCGGTCTCGACCGATTCTTGTGGTCGTGGGTGACTACAGCATGTGTTGGTCCACAAGCCTCCCGAGTGGTATTTTTCTAGAGCTCTTTTTTGAAGTAAAAGTTCATTTTCAGAATTGAACACAAAAATAGAAAAAGCTCTATGTAGCCTGCCTTTTCTATGGGCTTCCATCTTTTCCATAACCCCAACTGGATTATCCTCCCGATCAACCAACACTACATGATCCATTTTAAATAAGGTTAAGGCTGTGCTTTAGATAAGAACTAACAAATAAGGTGTACTTTCTTGGATTGGGAATGCGTATGCGTTCATGCAATATTTTCTCAGCAGAAGTATTGCAAATTTTCTTTAGTAATGATCGGTAGTATACATAGGCAATATACACTCCAAAGCGGGCTCCTTTAGGTAGCTGTTTTATCCCTTCGTATCCCCTTTCAAAATCTCTGGCAATATCTCCTTCAATTTTACTTTTACAATAAGTATCAAATTGCTTTATGTCTATATCGGGAAAGTAAGTCCGGCCCAAAGCTTCATAATCAGTTTTTAGGTCTCTAAGAAAATTCACTTTTTGAAATGCGGACCCTAAACTTCTGGCCGGTGGCGCTAGTTCATGATATAGTGCATCATTGCTTTGAGTGAAGATTTTTAGACACATCAATCCAACTACTTCTGCAGAGCCGTTTATGTATTGCTTATACCCTGATTCGTCATATTCTTGTGGATCGAGATCCATTTCCATACTTTTCATGAATGTTTCAATTAGTTCATGATCTATATTATAGTCGTGGACTACTTGTTGGAAGCTGTTTAATATCGGATTAATGCTTATCCTGGTTTCTAGTGCCTCGTAAGTATCTGATTTGAACTTTTTTAATAGTTCTTTTTTGTCATAAGAATGGAAGCTATCAACGATTTCATCGGCAAATCGGACGAAGCCATAAATCCCGTAAATTGGGCTGTGAAATCGGCGGTCTAAAAATCTAATGCCTAAAGAAAAAGATGTACTGTAGGCATTCGTAACCATTTTACTGCAGTTTTTAGAAACTTGATCAAAAAGTGCTTTCATAGCTTGGTTTTAAACTCTTTATAAACTTCATGGGCAGCAACTTGACCAGAAATTATTGCCGGTGGAACCCCTGGTCCAGGAACGGTTAGTTGACCCGTAAAAAATAAATTAGTCACTTTCTTACTTTTCATGCTTGGCTTTAATAACGCAGTTTGCTTCAAGGTATTGGCCAGGCCATAAGCATTGCCTTTAAAAGCATTGTAATCAGAGACAAAATCCTTGTGCGCGTAGCTTTTTTTGAAAACCACATGATCACGGATTGACTGATTGGTAAGGGCTTCCAGCCTCTCCATAATTTGAATATAATACTTTTCACGAATTTCCGTTCCATCCTCCAGGTCAGTCGCTACTGGAATAAGAATAAAGAGATTTTCGCAATGAGGAGGGCAAACGCTAGGGTCGGTTTTTGAGGTCACAGACACATAAAAAAGCGGGTCTGAAGGCCATCTAGGATTTTGATAGATTTCTCTTGCATGGGGTTCGAAGTCTCGGTCAAAGAACAAGTTATGATGCTTTAAATTGTCAAGCTTCTTACTGATGCCCAAATAGAAGATCAAGCTGGACGGAGCCATCACACGCTGCTCCCAATATTTCTCTTTGTAAGACCGGCATTCAAGCGGCAATAACTCCTTTTCAACGTGATGATAATCGGCTCCAGCTACTACCGCGGTGGCTGGATAATTATCAGTCTCAGTAACAACTTTTGTGGCACGCTTTTGCTCTATTACAATTTCTTTTACGCATTGATTGAATTTGAATTCTACCCCTTTGTTTTGTGCCAGGCCTACCAATGCTTCAACAATTCGATGCATGCCTCCCTGGGGATACCATGTGCCAAGTTTTATATCGGCATAGTTCATTAAGCTATAAAGTGCTGGGGTGTTCTCTGGTAAGGCTCCAAGAAATAGTACGGGGAATTCAAGCAATCGTAAAATCTTTGAATGCTTGAAGAATTTACGCAAATGGCGATGGAAAGATTGAAAAATATCTAGCTTAAGTATCCCCAACAAAACTTTGGTATCCAAATATTCAAAGAGACTTCTTCCCGGTTTATATACTAGATTGTTCATCCCACTTTGGTACTTGTACTTGGCTTGCTCAAGAAACTCATCTAATCGCTTTCCACTACCTGGCTCAATCGAATCGAAAACAGATTTCAATTCTCGGTAGGAAGCAGGTATATCCGTAATATCATCTTTTCCAAAAAAAACCCGATAGGAGGGGTCCAATCGAAGCAGTTGATATAAGTCTGAAACTTCTGTGCCTTGTCCTTTGAAGAATTGCTCAAAAACATCTGGCATCCAATACCAACTGGGGCCCATATCAAATGTGAAACCCTTTTCACTGAATTGCCTTGCTCTCCCACCGGCGGTATCGTTCTTCTCTAAAATAGTAACCCTGAAACCACTATCAGCAAGGCAAATAGCTGCTGTCAAACTGGAAAATCCCGATCCGATGACAACAACTTTCAATTTATTCATCGCCGAAAATACAGGTATTAGGCGAAACTTTTAAGCCTATCCTTTAATTCCTGACGGGCGATGAAGATTCTATTTTTTACTGTACCTAATGGCAGTGAAAGTTCGTCTGCTATCTCGTTATACTTGTAGCCGCGGTAATGCATTACAAAGGGCGTCTTGTATTGAGTGCTTAAGCCTTCAATTGCAGTTTTGATATCTTTTAAATTTAATCTGGCATCGGTTGCTTCTATGCTTGCTGGTTGAGATGAAGAGTTTATAAAAAACTGGTTGTCTGTGGGGTCAACATATGTTTTTCTTCTCACCTTTTTCTGATAATCTGAAAGGAAGGTGTTTTTCATAATAGTATAAACCCAGGCTTTTAAATTAGTTCCCTGATGAAACCGATGTCGGTTCCGGTAGGCCTTGAACAATGTTTCCTGAAGGAGGTCATTGGTTTCTTCATGGTCCCTGGTAAGCTGCATAGCAAGTGGTCGTAAGATATTGGTTATGTCATTCAGAGAATAGCCAAATTCGATAGCTTTCATTTGTTTAAAGTTTTAAATATAAAGTTAAACAAAGTAAAAGTACTAATGTTTAACTTTATAGACAATTAATTAAACAAAAATTTATGCGTAAAAGGACCGAACCCACTCAATTTGTGCCTGACTTGTCAATAGAAGAGTGTGTAATTGCTTATTCTAGGCCGTTGCTCTGGCTTCTGGGCGCGAGTCGAGGAAGCTGAATAACTCCTCAATTTTCCTGATTAGTATCACGTTTGACGGTATGTCTAATGGAGTATGCAATGCACGATAACCGCTAATAAAAATGGTGCTATCGGGGAATGACTCGGAAAGCCTACTCACAAATTTCTGCGCGTTCCTTTTTTTAGGAAATGAAGTCATTATGGTAAAAATATATTCTGGTCTGTGAACATCATAAGCCATTTCGACATCTTCAAATGGTAGGCTTTGCCCCAAATACACTACTTGATGGCCTCTGGCTTTCAAAAGGAAATGAGCATAAAGAAGACTGATTTCGTGTAATTCACCATCGGGAAGAAACAGTATGTATTTATCTGCAACTTGATCAAAATTTCCCTTTTGACCATCGATAGCCACTATCAACTTCTGCCGTATTAAACAAGTAATAAAATGTTCTTGAGCAGGATGAATGGCATTAGCTTGCCAAAGAAAGCCGATTTTGATCAGAAAGGGATAAACGATATTATTCATGGTCTTTTCCAAACCAAGCTGCAAAATGCAGGTAGATAAAGTTTTCTCATAAGCCTGTTCATCAAGATCGATCATTGCCATAGTCAGGGAATGAATTTGGCTATCATAATCAAGCTCTTCGTTGATTTGGGTCAAAACGGCCTGATGCAGGTTGTCTTTTGACATAGCTGCAATCTTTGAGATTTTCAGTCCACGTTCTCTCAACAATGCTACATTCAAGATCAATTTAAGATCTTCAGAATTGTAATAGCGAATGTTGGTAGCTGTGCGTTTGGGCTTTATAAAATCATAACGCTGCTCCCATATTCGCAACGTGTGGGCTTTAATGCCGGAAAGATTCTCCAAATCCTTGATTGAGTATTTATTAGTCATTAGTGGATTGATAATTACAGACATGATAGAAACTTTGATCCGTCTCTATAATAATGTTCAAAGTCAAAAATAGTTTTGAATTCACTGAAAAGGCCGCTAAAAATGGTTGATAACGGTGTTTATTATTAAATGTTTTTAAGTTAAACAAAAAAAACTGGAAGTTCATTATTATTTAATTGTGAAGTGTGTAATTAACTAATCGAGTTTTACTCGGACTTCCCTAGATAAAGGTCACACAGATCTGGTCTGAGAATTTATGGCCCTTAGTTATTTTGGATTAGCTGAAATTGATAAGTATTATTGTGAGTATCGATGACTCTATCACTTAATAAGATCCAGCAACCCATTGCAACTGAGATGGCGGAATTTGAAAAAAAATTTCGTCAATCGATGAAAAGCAGGATTTTGCTGTTAGACAGAATTACGCATTATATTGTTAGACGGAAGGGTAAACAAATGAGGCCTATGTTTGTTTTTTTGTCTGCCGGCCTTACCGGCGAAATAACAGAAAGTACCTACCGCGCCGCCTCTATGATGGAGTTGTTCCACACAGCCACTTTGGTGCATGACGATGTGGTGGATGATGCTAATTATCGCCGGGGCTTCTTTTCTGTGAACGCCTTATGGAAAAATAAGATTGCGGTATTGGTAGGAGATTATCTGCTATCTAAAGGTCTATTGCTCTCCCTTGAGCACGGAGATTTTGATTTGCTGAAAATTTTTTCCGGAGCGGTAAAGGAAATGAGTGAAGGGGAACTATTGCAAATGGAAAAGGCAAGAAACCTCGATATTACTGAGCAGGTTTATTTTGATATTATCAAACAAAAGACAGCCTCATTGATCGCTTGTTGCTGCGGCGTAGGGGCTACCTCAGCCAAGGCTAGTTTGGATATCGTGGATAGGATGCGATTTTTCGGAGAAAAGGTTGGGATGGCTTTCCAAATAAAAGATGACCTCTTTGATTATGGGAATGATGAAATCGGTAAACCTGTAGGCATTGATATTAAAGAGAAGAAAATGACCCTGCCGTTGATTTACGCTTTGCAAAAAGCGTCATGGCCGGAAAGGAAAAAGATTATTTACACCATAAAGAATCAGGCACATTTGAAAAAGAAGGTTCGCCTGGTAATTGATTTTGTGAAAGAATCCGAGGGTATCAATTATGCGCAAAAAATGATGCAACAATATTACGAGGAAGCTATTAAACTTTTGGACTCCTTCAATGATGGAGTATATAGGGACTCCCTATTAAATCTGGTCAGGTTCACTATTGAGCGAGATCGGTAGCTAATGAATCGGCAGCCGCCATTTCCAGGCTGTCTCGCTTTAAAACCATCCGGTTTACAGTACCGTTAAACTGATCCATGAATTGTTCATAGTAATGACCAGTACCCGGTCCGGTAAAACCAGTATGCACGCGTTCAACCTGGCCAGCGGGATCTAAAAATATGGTGGTCGGAAAGGCCATAACATGGTTAAGCATAGGCAGTGTTTTGCTGGCGGCGATCTTATCGGAAGTGCCAGCGATTACAAAATGGTAATTGACCCCAAGTTCGTTGATCATCTTATCAACTCTTTTCCTCGCGTAGTCAAAGCCTGGCTTCTTTTCGTAGGCGAGGCCAATTATCTCCACCCCACGGTCTTTGTTTTGGTCATACCAATCGGCAAGAAATTTCGTTTCGTCAATGCAATTGGGGCACCAGGTGCCGAAGATTTGAAGGATCACTATTTTATTTTGATATACCGAATCAGTTGGCGATAGCATTTTGCCATTGAGATCGGGAAATGAAAAGTCCAACCTTTGATAGCCATCTTTAAGGTAAGTCAATGAATCGGCATTGGCTAAGTGCACGTGCTCATTTCGTTTGGCCACCCATGTTTCTTGCCAGGTACGACTTGAGTAGAAGGTTCCTCGGATGGAACTGTCTTCCTGAATTTTGGCATCGAACAAAAAAGCATGAGCCCCGTCGAATGTGCTTAGTTTTAATGTTTCACCAGTTTGTATGCCTTCCAAAAAGCGATAGTCTCCTTTGGTAGTAAGAAAGGTCCCTGTTACCCTACCGTTTGCTTGCTCGAAAATACCAATTGATATCGACGTATCCTGGGAAAATTGTACCTCCCATTTGCCCGTAATATCTGTCTGTGAGATGATTGTATTGGGCTGAAATCTGTATTCAAGATTATAGTTGGCATGAAAGGGGTACTTATGATCGGGCTCATAATTTTTAATCCAGAAACCTTCCAGGTTATCTTCGTCAATCCTAGCCCTTATTTGGGTATCATATACCTGCATGGTAGCAAAAATGGAATCTCCGATTATCACCACTTGGTCGACTGTGATTCGCTCTTCTCCATTGATTAGTGAAATGCTATAGGCTTTTTCTTGAGGTTGACTCACCTCGAAATTGAACGGCAGAATCTGTCCTTGAAGGGTTATTTCCCCACGCCATATACCGACATGCAAGTCGTTATTTTTTTGCAAGCCGCAACTGGCAGCCAGACCGAGGGCTAGTAAAAAAATTAAGTTTCTCATTAAAAAATATGTGGGCTATACGAGCTAGTGACAAAGTAAGCAATTATTCGTGACAGAGACAAAGTACTAACAAGCCCCCTTGTTTTAGATAAAGTTTTACTTATTAAGGCAAATCTCTCCCACTTCTTACCACCGCTACCGTGCTCAATCATGATGTTAATCCAATAACTTCCTTTGGCTGAAGAGGTAGCATTGGCAATTGTTGCATTTTAGGTGAAAATACTATGGAATCAGCCAATTCAAGGTAGAAGCATTAGCTTGGTATAAACTTCTAAGCGTGGTGAAATTATACGTCATTTGAGGGTGTTTTTAGTTAAAAACGAATCAATTATTACATAAATGGGAAAAAATGGGAAAAAAGGGTAGAAAGTGGTGGACTTTGTCAAATTAATATTTACATTTGTTGAGCTAGGATTGTTTTACTATTAAAATGGCTTTTTTCTCAAGTGAGTATGAATGCAAGCTCGACGCCAAGGGGCGTTTGATGCTACCTGCCAAAATCAAAGCCAACATTCCTCAGAGTAATGGTAATGAGTTGGTGCTAAGGCGTGGTTTTGAACCTTGCCTGGTGCTATACCCATCGATCGTATATAAGAAGATCAACGATAGGATTGCAGGGTTGAACGAATTTAATGAGGAGTACCGGACACTTCAAAGAAATTTTTTCAGGGGAAATGCGCCAGTTGAACTTGATACCACCGGTCGATTCTTGATCCCAAAACTGATGATTCGCTATGCGCAGTTGGAAAAAAATGTGGTAGTAGTCGGGGCTGGGAATCGGGTAGAGATATGGAGTCCAGAGTTATATGATCAATACCTGATCGAGGACCAAAAAGAATTTTCAAAACTTGCGCAAAAATATTTAGATGATTAAGAAAAAAGGTAGCCCTGTTTTAGAAGTACTATTTTTTACTGGCCAACTGATTAGGGTTTTCGATGTGGTCCCAAATAAATGGGTAAACATTTTTTCATCGAAGTATGCTTTGCAGGTAAGGGCGGAACAGACCAAGTAAGTGATGTCGGTTTATCATCAACCGGTTATGCTTACGGAAAGCATTGAAGGGTTGAATATAAAGCCAGAAGGGGTTTATGTGGATGTGACCTTTGGTGGTGGTGGACATGCGGCTGCGATTGCCGCAAAACTAAAGACTGGAAAATTATTTGGATTTGATCAGGACAAGGCGGCTCAAATGAATATAGATAAGATAATACAGAGCACTTTCACCTTAATACCTGCCAATTTTCGGCATATGAAAAAATATCTGAAAGCATACGGGGTTAATAAAGTAGATGGCGTATTGGCTGATTTAGGAATTTCATCTTATCAAATTGATACACCGGAGAGAGGGTTTTCAACTAGGTTTGAGGCAACACTTGATATGCGTATGAATCAAGAATCTCCTCTAACGGCAGGAGCAATAATAGATCAATATGAAGAAGGCCAATTGCAAAAAGTGTTTAGTCAATATGGGGAAGTGCGAAACGCAAAAACCTTGGCTTCCTCCATTGTGAGAGAGCGAGCTGTTGAACCTATTCGTACAATTGATCGACTCAAATCCATACTGACTAAGCTGGCTCCTAGAGGGAGACATAACAAATATTTTGCTCAGGTATTTCAAGCACTTAGAATTGAAGTAAATGATGAGCTTAAAGCATTGCAGGAACTCCTGTTGCAGTGCTCCTATGTGGTTGCCAAGGGAGGTAGGTTGGTAGTGATCTCTTATCATTCTTTGGAGGATAGATTAGTAAAGAATTTTATGAACAACGGGAATTTTTTCGAAGGGCCGGTTAAAGATTTTTATGGGAACCAAGAAAGGCCGTTTCGTCCCGTTATTCGTAAGCCGATAAGAGCAACGGCTGCTGAGATAGCAGATAATAGCCGCGCTCGCAGCGCTAAATTGAGAATTGCCGAAAAACTATAGTCATGGCCAAGCAAGGAAATACGTATAAAGTAAAACCAAGATCAAAACAAAGAACAAACCTCTTCACACTTCTGGAAAATTCTTTGAAAACCTCGGGCTTGGTGGAGGAGAACCTTTCGGGTAAGTACTTGCCCTATATATTATTTCTCATGTTTCTAGGCATACTGTACATAGGCAATGGACACTATGCTGAGAACAGCATTCGGAAAGTGGCCGCCTTGCAGCGACAAGTTGAAGATCTCAGAGCAGACTACCATACTTTAAAAGCCGACTACATGTTTTCAAGCAAACAATCGGAGGTAGCGATAAAAGTTAAAGGCATGGATCTATATGAAAGTCTAAATCCACCTTACAAAATCGAAGTGAAAAATGAACATTAAGAAGTCCATTATATTAAGAGTTAGGCTGGCCTTCTTAGCAGTAACGCTGCTTGGGATAGCTATAGTTTTGAAAATGGGCAAAATTCAATTTGTAGAAGGCAGTAAATGGGTTGCACTGGCTGAAGATATTGGACTTGACTATCAGGTGGTAAAAGCGGCTAGGGGTAATATTTATTCCGACAATGGAAGCCTAATGGCTACATCTTTACCTTTTTACAGAGTAGCCATGGACCCTTCGGTGGTAAATAGTGATACTTTCAAGGAAGGCTTGGATTCTTTGGCTACTAAACTCTCCAATTATTTTAGGGACAGGGACCGAAAGACCTATAAAAGGATCTTAAGTGATGCCCGATCTGCCGGAAAAAAATATATAATCCTAAACAAGCAACGGATCAACTATCAGGATAAGAAGATGATGGCCGGCTGGCCTATCTTTAGAGAAGGTAGAATGCGAGGCGGTATTATTTTTGAAAAAGTAAATAAGAGATTCTATCCTTTTTCAAATCTGGGAACGCGAACCATCGGATTTATCAATGAAAATGATAATGGTGCCGGATTGGAATTTAGCTTCAATCAATATTTAGCTGGTTCAGATGGCCAGGCACTATATCAAAAAATCTCTGGCGGAGGGTGGAAGCCGGTTTACGATGGCACCGAAGTAAGAGCGCAAGAGGGGTTTGATATCGAGACAACGATCGATATCAATTTACAAGATGTAGCTGAAACAGCCTTGTTAAGGGCACTTGAAAACCACGATGCAGATTACGGATCTGTAGTGGTAATGGAAGTGC
>JBPCUG010000812.1:0-4051 GCA_051011275.1 Cyclobacteriaceae bacterium
GGGGGGGGGGGGGGGGGGGGGGGGGGGGGGGGGGGGGGGGGGGGGGGGGGGGGGGGGTGGGGTAGTCATAACCCGGATGCTGCACATAGTAGGCGATATATCGGTTTAAATCTTTCAGTGCTTCTTCCTTATTCTTTACTGGTCCAATGTAGCGCATCACCGCGGGCTGCTGGTTGAGATTATAAACCAAATCGAAATCGTCCTGGGTAAATTCTCTCAACCAGAGGCGTTCTGTTTCCAAGAAGGGTTTGGTCAGATTCATATAGGGAAAGTTAATGAAAATTCAATCTATTATCAGGGAGTGCCACAAATAAAAGGTGGCGTAGGCTTCCCAACCTTTCCAGTTTGCAGCTAGTTCTTTGATCTGCTCAATACTCGGTTTTTCAGCCAATTTCAATTGATTTTTGATGGCATGATGTAGTCCCACATCAGCAATGGGAAAAGCGCTTGGGAATCGCAGGCATTTCATAATAGCATAATGAGCACTCCAGGGACCAATGCCCTTAAACTGACAAAGGTGATCGCTGGCTTCCGATATGCTCATTGACTGCAACTCTTGTTTATTCAATTTTCCCTCGACTGCAGACTGGGCCAAATTGATCAAATATCGCGCTTTGCTATTTGAAAATTGCATCCCTCGAAGGTCCTCTGGTTGTAAAGGTGCAATCAGCTTTGGATCAGGAAAAGAGTAGTGATCCTGATTATTGTAGGTAAACTTTTCCCCGAAGGTTTCGACCATTCTTTTCTTAAGTTGATAGGCAAAAGTAAGGTTGATTTGCTGCCCAATAATGGCCCATCCTAAAGCTTCAAAAAGATCAGGGATACCGATTAGGCGCAAACCGCCATACTTTTTAACCAGACCTCCTAATACAGGATCATCCTTGGTTCGTGAATAAAAATCCGTGAGCTCAGTTTGCAGGTCAAACCAATCTTTTGCAAACACCTCGATTTCCTCTTGAACTGCAACATCAGGCTCGCCGTTTAAAATTGCGATTTCTAGATCTTTAGAGTTTCTTTTAATCGAAAGGAGCATTGGCCCCTTACTGGTGGGCTGTAATTTTAAAACTCCATCAGTGAGCACATGATGTGTGCTTTCCAGTGCATTGCGATTAAGAAAACGAAGGCATTGCTCAAAATTGAAATCTTCAGGAACTTCTATTTTAAGCATCATAAAATACAGGCTTGATCAGTAACCGGCTGCCTGCCCGTCTTTCCTTGATTCTGAGGCTCCGTAATAAACCATGTTCTTTGCATCATACATGATGGCTTGATACCCACCATAGCCTCCTACATTATACTCTACACGATGACCTTTCTTGATCAGATCACGGATATTCTGATAAGGAATGCCAGTCTCTAATGACACACGGCCGCCATCAGTCATCTTTTCTCCGGTAGGCTGAGATGAGCCTCCATGGGAAATTCGTGGGGCATCACCGGCTTCCTGCAGATTCATACCGAAGTCGATCAAGTTAACTACGATCTGGGTATGCCCTTGAGGTTGCATGGCACCGCCCATTAAGCCAAAACTTACCCATGGCTGGCCATCTTTAGTGATAAAAGCCGGGATGATAGTATGGAATGGTCTTTTATGGGGGGCATAAACATTGAAATGTCCTTCTTCCAGAGAAAACAGCTCCCCCCTGTCCTGGAAAATAAAGCCTAAACCATCGGGCGTCATTCCCGATCCCATACCTCTATAGTTACTTTGGATCAAAGACACCATGTTACCTTCTTCGTCGGCTGTGGTCAAGTAGATGGTGTTGCCTTGCTCCAGCTCTCCTGCATCATACCTGCGAGCGGCTCGATCGCCGATAAGCTTCCTCCTCTCAGCCGCGTAGTCTTCAGATATCAACTGTTCTATCGGGATCTTGTTAAAATCCGGATCAGCATAGTACTTTGCCCGGTCTTCAAAAGCCAGTTTTTTGGCCTCCACAAAGTGATGCAGATATTCTGTACTACCAAAGCCCATGGAAGCAATATCGTAGCCTTCTAAGATATTAAGCATTTGCAATGCCGCAGTGCCTTGTCCATTAGGAGGCAGTTCCCAAACATCATAGCCCCTATAGTTGACAGAAAGAGGCTCCACCCATTCGGAGCGATGGTCTTTCAAATCTTTGGTAGATAGAAAACCGCCTTGTTCTTTAATATACTTGGCCATGGTTCGGGCCATATTACCTTCATAAAAAGGGTCCCTTCCTTTCTTTGCAATTTTCTCTAATGTATTGGCCAAATTGGGATTTTTAAATATCTCTCCTTTGGAAGGAGCTTGGCCATTTGGCATATAAGTTTCTTTAAATCCCGGGTATTTTTGGAGAAAACGAGCGCTGCCCTGCATATAGTAGGCAATCAACTCACTAACTGGAAAACCCTCTCGCGCATAAGTAATTGCAGGATTCAATACATCTTCCATATCCATTTTCCCAAATTTCTTGTGTAGCTCAAACCACCCATCTACACAACCAGGTACAGATACAGGGAGCGGGCCATAAGCAGGGATACTTTTGTGACCATTCTTCTTGAAATACTTCAGCGTGAGTTTATAGGGAGATCGACCACTGGCATTCAACCCGTGCAACTTTTTGGTCTTAGCATCCCAAACGATAGCAAACAGGTCGCCACCTATACCGTTGCCAGTGGGCTCAACCAATCCAAGCATGGCATTGGCGGCAATAGCTGCATCGATGGCATTCCCTCCATTCTTGAGAACATCCAAGCCTACTTGTGTAGCCAAAGGCTGGCTGGTAGCCACCATGCCGTGGGCAGCAATGACCTCAGAGCGAGTAGCAAAGGTATGGCCGGTTACCCGATCTTGGGTCTGAGCCGGTGATAGCGATAGGGCACACAAAAAGAATACAACGACAAGGTATTTCATGTTTTAGTGGTTTAGCTTTTAGCCTTCCAATATGCTAATTCTATAGGAAAAATGCGACTAAAAATTGATTTCAAAAGCGCCTTGAAGGGGAAGTGAATGGTAGTTTATAGCCAGATCCTCTGCTTCCTTCCTTAACTTTTCGGCCAGCCTGGTTCGATTTGTACTACCAATGATCAAGGTTTTAAACGCTATTCGATCGGATAATTCCTTCAGGCTTTTTATACTGTTGTTTTCAACTATTAGAATATCCAGGGAGATCTTAGGCATTAACTTGCTTTGGTCAAACGGGGCGTCGATCCAAGCAAAGGTCTTTCCTTGCCAGACCAGTAGCTTTAGATTCTCTTTTGCTTGACCTTCCAAGGGCTGTATATTGGTAGCTACCCCGGACTGGACTCGGCCCGGAGTCAGGTGGTAGTCAATTAAGCTGCTCCCTATGTCCGGATCTGACATAAAATGAGCTTGTCGGCCCAGATAAAAATCTACCGCCTTATGATCATTGATCACATAAAATACAGCCCGGTTTTGCTTTTCCTGGCTTTGGTTTTTGGACCAAAGGAGACCGCTAAATACCAACCAAGCCAGCAAGGAGGCCAGCACATAACCAAACTTGCGATACTGGAAAAACAGGATCAGCAGGATAAGAAAAGTAAAGAGTAAAAATAACTGTTCGGTGCTTATCGAGATATATTGGATCGGACTGCCGGGTAATTTTTCAATCCACACAACCCATTGGTTGATGGAACCAATTGTGAAAGACAAAAGCTTGCCTATAAAGCTGGCGAGTACATCGAAAAAACCAAATAGTAATAAACCGAATCCCAAAGACAATATTAAGAATGCCCCTGGAATGACCACCAAATTAGCCAAAACGAAATAGGTA
Source organism: Cyclobacteriaceae bacterium (assembly GCA_051011275.1). GTDB lineage: Bacteria > Bacteroidota > Bacteroidia > Cytophagales > Cyclobacteriaceae > JBPCUG01. Next base: position 3,756 of record JBPCUG010000812.1, read on the forward strand.
GGAAACTGATGAAAATAATAAATGCCCAACGGGAACACCGCTGCTTGAGCCGCCAGCGATGTGCTGGTGAGGCGCCATGCATGATACCCCAACCAGCTTTCCGGTTGCAGCCAAGAGGCAATTTTGGGTTGTAGATAAACAATCCCCAGCACCGCTAAGTAAGACATTTGAAAGCCAACCGAAGTGATCATGGTCGGGTCAATAAAGAGCAAAAACAGGCCAGACGCGAAGAGCGTATTATAAATATTGCTGTCGCGCTTGGTAGATTGAGCCACAACAATAAAGGAAAACATCAC
>JBPCUG010000813.1:0-4614 GCA_051011275.1 Cyclobacteriaceae bacterium
TGGATAAGGCTTACTATGACCAAATGAGATACAGCAAACTTTACCATACCAGTGGAGTGGTACCACCAAATAATTTTCTTAATCCTTTAACTTGGTCCAAGTTTATCAAAGATTGGAGGGAAGGCGCATTCAAGGATAAAAGTGGATACCTACCTGTTACAATTGAGGATGAATCTAACTGAGTCCTAAGTGCGGAGTTTAGTTACTTCAGTAGGACAAATCCAAAATAAGCGGCCAATAAACCTACAGCCACACTACCAAGAACATATAATGCGAAGGTCGCGAATTGTCCTTGCTGGAGTAGATGAATGCCGTCAAAACTAAAGGTTGAAAAGGTGGTAAACCCACCACAAAAACCTGTGATCAAAAACACCCTTAACTGCTCGTCAATTAATCCTTTGCCAGCGCCAGCGACTATCATTCCGATCAAGAAACAGCCAATCATATTAACTCCGAATGTGCCCCAGGGAAAAGCTACCGGGAGCTGTTTGTCGACCCACATATATAGCAAGTACCTTGCAATCGTGCCTAAAAAACCGCCCCCACCGACTAGAAGTAAAATTTTAAACATTTAGAATAGTTTCAGTAGTTAGTATCAAGTAACGACCATTCACTCATTCACTCACTCTCTCTCCCTCAATTTTCCACATTTCTTTTGCAAGTATCCTAATACCTGATCGTAGTGTGTGTTTTCCTGATTGGTCAGTTTTACTTTTTGCTTTTGGTTGTAAGTGATAGTAATTTCTTTAAACGGCCCTCTTTTGGTTTTGATCACTGTTTCTTTCCAAGAGTCGATCTCTTTGAGCTTGAGTTTGGTTTCTATGAATCTTGTAGGGTATTTTACTTCCATTAGATTGCCTCCAAGGCGCACTATTTTGTATCCCCAAAACATCTTGAAGCTTATGGCCGAAGCTATAGGTGTCAAGATGATGAAGATCAAATACTGGTAAATGGCTTTGTCCTCTGCCTGAAGAAAATGGTAAAGCGTATAACCCAATATGCCATATACTATCACCAAAAATGCACCCAATGAAAACAGCGTATGGACCTTTGGCTTGGAAACGATCATAACTGGGCCAGTTTATTTTTGGTAAAAGCCATCACCTCGGGAAAAAACTGATGGAATTCCCGGTGGAACTGCTCATAGTGTGCTTCTAATTCTATAGTGGCTTTTTCCATGTTGCTTTGGTACTTGGTCCTTTTGGCCATTCCGGAGAGGGTTTTTTGAATACCTTCTATCGTTGCATAGTTGAAGAGCCAATTATTTTTGCTCATATGTGGCAAGATCCATTGCACCTTTTCGGGTAAAATAGACTCATGTAGACCGATGTATTGGTATACTTGTTCAGTAAATGGTAATAGCTTTTGATCGGAATATTTAGACCATCCTGCTGCTAGAAAATGGTCATAGAATATATCAACGATTACCCCGGCGTAGTGACGGTACCCTGCCCTCAATTTATCTTTGCTCCTCAACACGATTTGGTGTTTATCTGTAAAATGGTCGATTTCCCGATGAAGAATTATGCCCTTTTGGATATCTTCTGGGTATTCTAAATAGCCTCTTCCTTTTACAAAGTCGGCGATGAAGTTACCTACCATGATTTCAGAAATACCGCCGGATAAAAAGGAGTGCGCTAAAAAATTCATGTTCAATCAATTGCCAAATTAGGAAAACCATCATTTAATTATAAGTTTTGTGCTAAAGTTTGCTTTAATTTGATCTATCTAATACCTTTTTCTTGGCCCTAAAATAGACTTTTAACGTATGCCAAAGCCTTACATAAATACATTGGTCCACTTAGCTATGGTAGATGGCCGAGTCAGTGATTCCGAGTTAATTTTAATCCGTAAAATAGCGGTAGCCAAAGGTGTCTCATATTTTGAGCTGGATAGACTGATCCAAAATCCCGAGATCCTGGATCTAGACGCTTCGGTAGAAGGATTGAGTGAGGATGAACTATTTGAATATCTCTATTCCATCGTCCTCTTGATGAAGATGGACGGCAAGCTGGACGAGAAGGAAATTGAGTTTTGCCAAAAATGTGTGGGTAAGCTAGGTTATAAAAAAGATGTGGTCGAGGTACTGGCGGAAAGAATTGAAAGCGATCACGAACTCAGTGAAAACAAAGAAGCGCTTAAGAAATTGGCACACGACTTTTTAAAATCTTAACTCCTTTCCTTTCCATGAGGCTCCTATTGTTATTGTTAGTCCTGGTTTTACCAACCTTTGTGGTCCAAGCTCAATCGGACAAGGAGCAGATCATGTCCATTATCGAGCGGCAAAACAAATGCTGGAATGCGGGAGATGTGGCGTGCTTTATGAAAGGCTATTGGGAGTCAGATTCCCTGGTTTACGTGGGTAGTAAGGGCTTGACCTATGGCTATCATAATATGCTGAACCACTACAAAGAGACTTACCCGGGTCAAACAGCCATGGGCGAATTGACCTTTACGATTAAGTCACTCAAGCCGGTTGGAGCCGATGGGTATTTTATGATCGGCGGTTGGCATTTGAAACGATCAATTGGTGATGTTGGAGGCCATTTTACTTTACTGTGGCGTAAGATCGACGATCAATGGGTAATTGTGGCTGATCACTCCAGCTAATGAACCAAGTACCAGACGTTTTTGGCCAAGCGTTGCGGGATTACTTTCAAGGCCAGTACGCCGAGCCTTTGCTTCTACATACCTCTTACGGAGCTATTGAGGAGATGCCTATTGCTACTTTTTTTAGAACTGCTCCGGACCAGCCTGATCTAGAGCGTCGTGCTTTGGAGCTTTGCCAGGGTAAGGTTTTTGATATTGGTGCTGGAGTAGGGAGCCATGCTCTAGAGTTAGAGAAGATGGGTCTTGATGTGACCGCCATCGACCAATCTCGTGGAGCGGTGCAGATTATGCAGGAACGTGGATTGAAAAAAGTGCTATGCGGCCATATCCAGTCCTACGAAACCAAAGATCTTTACGATACGCTGCTACTGATGATGAATGGCATCGGTTTGGCTGGTAAACTAATTGAGCTAAAGCCGTTACTCTGGCATTTGAAATCTTTCTTAAAGCCCGGGGGACAATTGCTCTTTGATTCTTGCGACATCACTTACTTATATCAGGAACAACAGGTCCCTTTCGACCGCTATTATGGTGAAGTAGATTATCGATACGAGTATAAAAACCATAAAGGGGCTTGGTTCCGTTGGCTGTTTGTCGACCAACAAACATTAAAACGGGAGGCGCGAGCTGCAGGCTGGAGGACCGAAATTATCTATCAGGATGAGCTAGACCAATATCTGGCCCAGTTGACCGCCATTTAGAATTAATTGCTATCTTTTGGTTTTAAATAAACCGAATGATAGATGAACAAGCTGCTTACCACTTTCTTACTATTAGTTATCCCCCTGATGCTGTGGTCTCAAAAAACGTATCTCCATTGTGGCCAGTTGATAGATGGAAAGAATGATCGGGTTCGATCAGAAATGACCATAGTTGTGGAAGGCAATAAGATCATTTCAATTGATAAAGGGTTTGCAAATCCCGGCCCCAGTGACAAGTTAATAGACCTAAAGGGCAAAACCGTGCTGCCTGGATTAATGGATATGCATGTGCATCTAGAGGGGGAGACCAGTAAGAATAGATATTTAGAACGATTTACATTGAATAAGACAGATGTGGCCTTTCGCTCAACCATCTATGCCGAGCGCACCTTGATGGCTGGCTTTACTACTGTTAGAGATCTGGGTGGAAGTGGGGTTAATATTTCTATGAGGGACGCTATCAATAAAGGTTGGATCATTGGCCCTCGTATATTTTCAGCTGGAAAAGCGATTGGTACTACCGGCGGTCACGCGGACCCGACTAATGGTATGCGACAGGACCTGATGGGAGACCCAGGCCCCAAAGAAGGTGTGATCGATGGTACCGATGATGCTCGAAAAGCGGTGCGAAAAAGATACAAAGATGGTTCCGACCTTATTAAGATCACCGCAACCGGAGGTGTACTAAGTGTAACCAAGAACGGAGTCAATCCGCAGTTTACCTTAGAAGAAGTACAAGCTATCGTTTCCACGGCAAAGGATTATGGTATGATGGTAGCGGCACATGCACATGGAGCTGAAGGGATGAAAAGGGCGGTCTTGGGAGGAGTTACCACTATTGATCACGGTACCTTAATGACCGAGGAAGTGGCTGATTTGATGGTCCAAAAAGGTACTTATTATGTGCCTACCATGTCAGCAGGAAAATATGTAAACGAAAAAGCAAAAGAACCTGGCTATTACCCAGCGATCATAGTGCCTAAAGCGCTAGAAATAGGGCTTAAAATTGATGACACCTTTAGTCTGGCTCATAAAACAGGGGTGAAGATCGCCTTTGGCACTGATGCAGGTGTATTCCCTCATGGCGATAACGGAAAAGAGTTTGGCTATATGGTAGGGGCAGGTATGGCTCCAATGGAAGCGATCAAATCAGCAACTTCAGTCACCGCCGAATTGCTTGGGATAGATGATCAATTGGGTAGTTTAGAAGTAGGTAAGGTAGCCGATATCGTTGCTGTTGACGACGACCCGGTTAAAAACGTAGCTACTCTTGAACAAGTCAGTTTTGTAATGAAGGATGGGG
>JBPCUG010000814.1:0-4083 GCA_051011275.1 Cyclobacteriaceae bacterium
CCTCACTACCATCGTTCTTTTGATCGGATTCTTGGTCACTTCGCTCGATTCGGCCGTATTCGTTTTGAGCATGTTTACCGATAAGGGAAAAAAAGTCCCCAGTAAAAAGCACAAGTTGGTTTGGTCGGTCTTTATTCTGCTAGCGACCTTGGCCCTTCTTCTTTTGGGTAATGCCAAACCAGAAATTGATGTTCTTGTCACCGTTCAAAAACTGCTCATCGTTACATCCTTGCCCTTTGCCGTTTTTATGGTGTTTATGGCTTTCGTTTTTTTGAGGGGTTTGGTCGTAAAAAAAAGATAAGGATTTCCTTCCAAAATTTTGTGGAGACCAACTCCGGAATAATAATCAAGGCATTAAACCCTTTTATTAACCCCTGTTATTTAGGTTACAGAAGTATAAGTACCAACGAGCTCCTCTTCATCATATAGATAATCCAAATTCGAGCTTTGATCTGTATAGCGAACTTTGTTCAGACTTTTATATTCCTCATAGGAGCTTTTATCCGTCCAAGTGTCAATAAGTAAGTAGGAATATGGACTACCCTCATTCTGGTGCAGATATGAACCTCGGTAATTTTCCGATTCCCGAAATAGGGTACTCCATACTCCGTTGGGCCCATATTCAAACTCAAACTTATCCTTGAATTCGGGCTTTATTTTATATCTCCAAACAATTGAATACATTGAAGGCGCAGATTAGAGTTTTAATTTTTCAAACTTCCTATTTGCTGTCCCAATTGTACGTTTATGGCATCAAGGCGATTTTTTTCAAAAAGCAACAGCACCGTAGAGCCGCCATATGCGAAATGTCCCAATTTATCTCCTTTGTATACTTCTACGGCCGAGCCTTCTCGCACGTTTCTGAACTTCTCCTCAAAAACTACCGAACCTATGGTCTGTAAACCGATGGGAATCATTGCAATATGCCCAAAATCTTTGGTGTCAAAGATAAAATAGCCGTGTCGGAAATCCTGAAATACGCTATAGTCTTTGTTGTAGGCAACATTCCCTTCATTGATGATATCGAGAATATCGGGCATCCCGAATAACCGATCTCCAACATCTTGTCTTGATTCAACTATCGTTCCGGAGATCGGGGCGTGATAGTGGTGGTAGTTTGTGGGTAATAAAAAGACTGCCATGGCCGTGCCCCCAATGAATTTTTCGCTGTATTTCGAGCCGTCCAACAATTCGGTCAGACTTAAAGTCATACCTCCTTTAGTCGGAATTTTGTCATCTAACCTTATCTCATTGTTGATCATATTGATTACGCCATCTGCCGGAGACACCAACACTGAATTATCGGAAATGTCGGTTATCGATCTTGCCCCGGGCTTTAAGTCACGGGTAAAAAAGTCATTAAAAGACTTGAAACCGTCCGCAGGCAGCACAAAATCGTCGTTCTTTAGCTTGGGATCGGAAAGCCAGTTCGTAATTTTCTTTGTGGAAGCATGGCTGTCCATATATTTACCCCTTGCTTCAACAAAGTTCAAAGACCAGCTTAGGCCGGGCTCCTCCAAAATGAATTTCTTACCATTTGGATTTCCATAATATAAAAAGGAAAATTCAAGGATGCGATCGAGGCCGTCATGGGTATTTGGCAAGAAATAGAACCATTCGTTCAAAAAGGTATACAAGTCTTGAATATCTTTATTTTTCCAAGGATTTGAAGAACCGTCGGATAGGGGTTTGACGTTTTCGAACATTTGGTCTACTGTGGATTTAAATTCCGGATCATCGGCCACTAACTCCTTAAGTTCCAAAACGGGTGGTGAATCTTCTTGGGCAAATACATTAACAGGCATCATGCACAATAGATAAAGTATCGTCAAAAATTTTAAGGCTGTTCTTTTTTTCATTGCTGCATATTTTTTAAATAGTGTTTTTATATAGAATGTTTTTTCAACTTAATAGGTCTTTTTCTTCTTTCGGTAAATATTCTATAAACCAGAATCGAAGTACATAGCAAATTTATGGCATCCCAAATATATAGGGCAGAAAACACCAGCCTTTCCTTAAATGCGGTATTGATATTTGGGTAGGAACCACTGCCCTGGCCATAGTAGGTACTATAACCATCAAGCAGCAGTTCCAAAAGTAGGTAGATCAAAACATCTACCATCAAAATCAACCCGATAAACAACAGGTGTACCTTATAATTTTCTCTGTCTTGCATGTAATGTTGAATGGTATTGTAAAATGGCCTTACTCTTGAGTAATTTTTCTAATAGCATGATTACCTGAATCTGCTGTGAATAAATTTCCTTCCAGGTCTACAGCAATGCCGTAGGCAGTGTCAAGCTTTGCTTTTTCCCCAATCCCGTCTTCAAAACCTGTCTCACTTCCAGCAAGCGTGGAGACAATTCCGTTTGGAGATATTACCCTTATTTTATCATTCTCATCACCTACATATAAATTACCACTATTATCAAAGGCAAGCGAGCTGGGGTAATCAAATAATGCTTCGTCTCTAGTCCCATCTTTAAAACCCTCAGTACTTCCCGCATAGGTGGTTACCAAACCAGCAGGAGTTATTTTTCGGATGCGCTGGTTTTCATTATCTGCAACAAAGAGATCTCCCTCAGGACTCAAAGCCAAATCGTAAATTCCATCAAACTGGGCAACTGTTCCGAGCCCATCTGCGAAGCCAATTTCGCCGCCAGCTATAGTGAATACTGCTCCTATGGTGGTGATTTTTCGTATACTGTTATTCCCGTCATCACCGATATAAACATTACCCAACGAATCAACTGCAATACTCCTAGGGCTGTTAAATCTGGCCTCACCAATAGGCCCATCTATGTTTCCCTCCTTACCCCCGGCTAGTGTACCCACCTCGCCTTCAGGGCTTATTTTTCGTATTTTGTTGTTATCTGTATCTGCTACGTATAAATTTCCATGAATATCTATGGCCAATCCCCATGGACCATTAAATTGAGCAGCGACCCCAATACCGTTTGCATCTCCGGCTGTTCCGTTTCCGGCGAAGGTTACAACCTGACCATCAGGACTTATTTTACGTATACTATGGTTTCGGAAGTCAGACAAATACAAGTTTCCCAACTTATCAACTACAATTCCTCGAGGATTATTGAATCTAGCAGTCGCACCGGTTCCATCATCAAAACCTCTTTCGCCATTCCCCACTAAGGTGAACACCTCTGTAGTTAGCTCATACAAAAAGTCAGAGCCTACTAATTCCTTGCTGTTAATAACTGCTGATATCATTCCCGAACCAGCTCCTCTAGGTACACTGACTACGAGCTTCTCATTAGCTAATGACTCTAATTCGGCTTGGATGCCGTTAAAAAACACCCGTACCTTATTAGGATCTGTCCCAAAATTTTCACCAGTAAATGTTACTAAGGTTCCCATTGGCCCATTTAAAGGGGCTATTTCACTAAAACTGGGAATTTGGTTTTTAGTTTCCTGCTCTTCTTCAATAGGATCTGGTGTGGGAGCAAAGCCATCATCCTTGCTACATGCCATTGTCAGACCAACTAGGAGAAGCAACGAGAGTACTTTTTTGACTTTTGCACGCTCCCCGTTCCTAGTTTTCTCCCTTTCTTTATTCAAATCCTTAAAAGTCAACATCTCCAAAACTTTCGCGGAAGCTCCATAATAAAAACCTGTTTGGTGCTCGTATTTCTTCGGATTCTTAAAGGTTCCAAATAGGATATCGAAAACGGGTAGATCTGAATAATTGTGCTTGTGTATCCCCTTGGCATGATGCACCGTGTGACTTTCGGGTCTTTGAATGATATAACCCAGCCATCTTGGTGTGTCAATGTTGGCATGCTGAAACATGCCCATAAAATTGGTTACCAACAAGGTCACTGTGATGGCCTGAGGTGATAAACCAACCAGTAGAGCAAAACAGAGGCTTCCTAACACCGTCCACCCGATCATGTCCATCGGACTGAAATAAAAAGCTCCGTAGGTGTCTAAGCGTTCAGCACTGTGGTGCATCTGGTGAAAAGTGCGCCACAAAAAGTTTGATGTATGCAGGGCCCTGTGCCATACGTAAACTCCAAATTCATACAATGATACTCCTACCAATCCTCCACCAATGGCGCCTAGACC
>JBPCUG010000815.1:0-2692 GCA_051011275.1 Cyclobacteriaceae bacterium
AGTAGCGCACAGAATATTAGCTTCTTCATGGAACGATTGTTTTGAGAAAATAGGTAAAAGAAATCAAAGCTCATAATTAATTGAGGTCGGAGATACTTAAGTCTTGGCGTCGGTGCAATAACGAAAATTGGCAGCAATTAATCTTCGTGGTAGGTATCTCTTGGCGGGCCAAAAGTAATTTGGTAGGCTTCTTTGATGCTCTTGGCTTTGAGTACATCTTTAATCAGATCCATCCATTCATGAAATACCAAGTAAATAGGATTGTAAGGCGACTTCACCTCTTTTGTTATTCCATAAATCGGTAGCTCTTCCTCCGGCTGGAAGGTGCCGAATATCCGGTCCCAAATAATCAAGGTAGAACCATAATTTTTGTCTAGGTAAGCGTCATTGGTGGCGTGATGTACCCGATGGTGAGAGGGAGTGGTAAATATAAACTCTATAAGTCTGGGCAATTTCCGGATGTACTCAGTATGGATCCAAAATTGATAGAGCACCTCTATTTGATGGCAGATGAAGAACACCACTGGATTGAAAGCAGTGAGCATCACCGGCACAAAAAATATAACTTTTATGTATTGCGTCCAACCTAGGCGAAATGATACGGAAAGATTGTATTTAGGAGAGGAATGATGTGTCACATGGGTGGCCCACCAAAACCGGTTTTCGTGTGCAATACGATGTGCCCAATAACGCCAAAAATCAATCCAAACTAAGCAAACAATGTACGACCACCAGGTAGCTGGAATTGACCATGGCACAAGATTATAACAGAGGACCGCTAAGCTGAAAGTCCCAACTTTCAATACGGCACCCAACGCAACATTCGACAATCCTACTACGGTGGCCGCTATGGCATCCTTGCCATCATAGAAGTTTCTGTTTTGATAAAAACTGATCGCCCATTCTACAATCACCAACCCAATCATGATTGGCCCAGCATAGGCAATGATGTTGGGTAAATCCAGATCAAGGAGTTGTTGGTAGGTAAGGGGTTCCTTCATTAAAAGAAAAAAATGGAGATGACTATGAAAATTTCAAGCTAGGCAAAGATGGTTATATATTTGGCAATAACAAAAATATCATTTGCTATAAAAGTACTTTAAAGGGCTGATTGGCCTGATCCTTATTGGAATTGCCTACCTGGATGAAATGGCAAAAAATACGTACATTTAATTTTTTTAAACCTTACTACCATGAAAAATATTAATATAGCTCTTGTCCTGTTCCTTTCGTTAGGTTCAAATGTTTTCACTGCTTGTGCTCAGACAGCAACTCCATCAGCAGAGGTGCAAATTGCTGCCGCTGTATTGGCTGCGCCTGAGGATATGAGAGATGGCGCCCAGGTGCTTGGGTACAATGTGAAGGGAGAGCTAGTTACGCTCAGGGAAGGTACAAATGGTATGATCTGTCTTGGTGATGATCCGCATAAAGATGGATTTAGCGCCGCCAGCTACCACAAAGATTTGGAGCCTTTCATGGCCCGTGGTCGTGAGCTGAAAGCAGCAAACAAAACTGGGAAGGAAATATTCGATATGAGGGAAAATGAAGTAAAGACCGGCACATTGGAAATGCCTACTCATCCGTCAACATTACACATCCTTTCAGGCAGTTCATACGACGACGCCTCCGGAGAAGTGATTGATCCCTATTATCGATACGTGGTATATATTTCCTACGCTACTCCTGAATCCACTGGTTTGCCGGCCAAGCCCAGAGCCGCAGGTGAGCCTTGGCTGATGGACCCTGGTACGCATCGTGCTCATATAATGATCACTCCACCCAAGAAGTAAGCGCTACCCTTAAATGTCAGATTGAAAGTACTGGAACTAAGCTTTAAGACAACACCCGAAATAACACTTTGTGGTCAGGCATGGGGAGATGCGACCAATGATCCGGTTTTATTAATGCACGGTGGTGGCCAAACGCACCATTCATGGGGAGATACAGGGCACACAATGGCCGCACAAGGGTGGCATTCCTTGGCCCTCGATGCCCGCGGTCATGGAGCAAGCAGTTGGTCTGATAGCGGAAACTATCAAATGGACTACATGATCGCTGACCTTAAAAGTATCATTGCTCAGCTTGAGGTCAAACCCATAATTGTTGGAGCTTCAATGGGAGGCATCACTGGGTTGTTGGCTGAAGGCGAATCCAAGGAATCAATTTGCCGAGCTTTGGTCTTAGTAGATATCGCCCCTAAGGTTGAGCAAAAAGGGGTGGAAAGGATCTTCGCTTTTATGAGTGCCAATAAAGATGGGTTTGAAAGTATTGATCATGCGGCTGAAGCTATAGTGGCCTATCTCCCTCATCGGAAAAAACCTCGAAACAATAAGCGCTTGGAGAAGAATCTCCGCAAAGGAGCCAACGGAAGGTACTATTGGCATTGGGACCCAAAGATTTTGGAAAGTTGGAAGAGCTGGAACTCCGAAGAACGGATGCAGCATGAACGTAGAATGTTTGAGGCCGCTCGCAAGCTTACCGTACCAACCTTAATAGTAAGAGGTGGCATCAGCGATGTGATCAGCGAAAAGACCATGGCTGAATTCCTAGAGGCAGTGCCTCATGTTCAAAGTGTAGATGTATCTGATGCGGGTCATATGGTAGCCGGCGATTCAAATCATGCGTTTACCCATGCGGTCCTGACATTTATCAACCGGCTACCAAAAGAATGATCCTTATTGTTGGTCCAGAT
>JBPCUG010000816.1:0-3373 GCA_051011275.1 Cyclobacteriaceae bacterium
CCCTAGGGGTTGTGGTCTGTAGTGAAGTTCTGAAATAAACACTAAAAGACAAAGTAGATCAAATACCATCCATATTCTTGATCATCATATTCCTAAAGTAAATATCAGATGGACCTTTATCTTCTGAGAAGACCTTAATGCCTCCTTGTAGACAAATATTGCCAGCTTTGTTAAACTGAGAAGGTAAGTGCCCTTCGGAGGATTTTTGGTCATTGACAAACATAACAACATGGTCCTCCCGAGCAAAGATCTCCATCGTATTCCAATCCGTATAATCAATCATGCCATACCAGGCGCGAGCATGTGTGGCGATCGAGCCGGTTGAATAAGCATGTGCTGGCCCATTGTGGTCGTAAATATTGCATTCGATCGCATCTGTAGTGGTGACTGATGTGGAATCAGGGCTCTTGCGAATGAAAATACCACTATTGTCTTCTTTAATAATTTTAAAATCACACTTTAAATAGAAGTTTTTATATGTTTTTTCGCTCACTAAAAATCCTCCCTTCTCCCCCGAATAACCATGTAAGACACCGTCGCTGATCTCCCACTTTCCATCTCCTATTGGTTTCCAGCTATCTAAGGACCCATCTTCAAACAGAGGTTCAAAAGCCGCATCAGTAGAGCTTCTATATTGATCTTCTAGTAATGGTTCCGTGATTTCCAGCTCTGGCAACATTTTGATTTTAATTTTCCTGAAGGCAGCTTGTTCACCCTGAACTTTTGGGATTCGAATTCCCAGTTTTCCTCTAATGCGTTTGCGGTCATGACTCTCAGCCACTAGTTGGCCATTAATGAATACTTTTAAGTGATCCCCATTGGCCTTGACTGCTACTTTAGTCCAATCCTCAGCATTAGTGTCTTCCAATACTGTTGATCGCGCTGCTCCAAAGATGGTACCAATCGGATTTGCTTGATCCGCATCGTGGTCTAGGCTTATTAAATAACCTGATCCCTCAACGGTCGCGTTTGATCGATCATGGTAGCGCACCAAGATACCTCCCGGGTGAGTTGTGGGTAAAAATTCGGCTTCAAATTCAAAATTGCTGTACTCCTGTTCCGATAGCAACCAGTTATTTTCGTCTTCAGTTTTAGTTTCCAAGTAAAGGATTTGATCATCTATGGTGTGCTGAATATCATCAGTTATAATCCATTGATCTAAATCATTGGTTATAAGATCTTGCCATTCATTTAGCACTGGACCCTCTGCTTGGTTACCTGGTCTATCGCAACTAACAATAATTATGAGCGCACCTAAGAAATACAGGTAGTTTTTCATTGGTTTGATAATTAGAGTTTTGATTATTCCATGGATCTTCACTTTACAGGAGGTCGGGCCGGTCTAACCTCGATCTTACTGGGTAAAGTCCGCGGATTCATTTGTAAAAGGTTAACCACCATTTGTCCCAGATCTTCCTGCTGTATCTTCCAGGCATCCGCCTCGCTGGGATTCTGATCATTAAAATAGGTTGAAACGGAACCGGGCATGATAGTACTCACATTAATGCCGGACTGACGCAAGTCTAACATCACAGCTTGGGTAAAACCGGTTAGTCCGAACTTGCTTGCATTATAAGCAGCACCACCAGCAAAGAAATTGGTCCCTGCCAAACTCGATATTGTGATAACATATCCATTAGACGCTTTCAGCCCTTCCAGCGAGGCTTTGACGCTGTAAAAAACACCGGTCAAATTGGTGTCAATTGTTTCTTGCCATTGCTCAGGAGTAAGTTCCTCAATCGAGGCGAAATGACCGATCCCCGCATTAGCCACTAATACATCAAGTTGGCCCCACTTATCCATGATCTGTTGTACCGATCTTTTTTGATCTTCCAGGCTTCTTACATCTGCTTGTAGCGCAAGAACCTCCCCTTTCGCCGAAGTCTTGAGTTGATCTCCAGCTGACTGGGCCGCCTCCTCACCCCGGCTGGTAATGGCCACGCGCATATTTTGCTGCAGCAAGGCCTCTGCTATTCCGTACCCGATACCTTTGCTTCCTCCGGTGATCAATACCACCTTTCCTGCTAGTGTTTGCATAGGATTATAGGTTTGCTCTCCCTAATCTATAAAATCGAAAGATATTTCACAGGTATTGCCTTAACTTATATCTTTAAGCTAAGAATTTATGGTAATATCGTAAAAGGAAAAGGCCTTGCACCCGCTGGTACAAGGCCTCGACTTTTATTTCAACCCTACCAAGGCTCTTCACCCCGGCTCTGCTCCATCTGGCCCTCGCCAGCATCACATGGTGAGACAAGCTTTCTCTTTCGGAAAGAAGTGTCAGTTTTCAAATGACAGCACTCAGAGAGTGACCATCAAACGAACTTCAGCACGACCTGAAATGTAACCGTCGCTACATCCTTCACTTCACCTACATAATTTAGCCATAAACCCATGCTACTGCAGATTAAGTCTATTTTTATATCTTTAATTTCATCATTTTATGTATCTGTTGTCTAAAACAATCATAGTGAGATTTCTGTCTTGTTCCCAGGGCCTAAGCTTAGAATAAGCTTAAGTGGAAAGTTTTTAGTATCGTCATCTTTTAAGGCAATGGACAATTGCAAATTATCTAAATTTTCGAAGTCAAGGTAGACATTATCCCAATTCACATTTGTGTCATAAGCGCTATAAAGTTCTAATGTATTGTTATGCCAATCTTCCTTAGGATCGTCAGTATGGACGTAAAACGGAATTGTGTCAGCTCGAATGCTGTTGACTGGAGATGGTGCTTTAAATTCTACCGCTGGAATCCAATCTCTTTTGTTATTAGCAGGGTCATTATCGTATCTTCCTACTTTAACAGCTGGGCCTCCGATTGGTGTGATATCCACTGAGGGAACAGGAATATTTACTCCTTTAATTGGTAGCATTTTAAACCCATCAAATTTGAAAATTGGCAATTCTAAACCAAAATTGCTATCAAATGCAAATTGACTTGAAGCAAGTGGCAGCATTTGATTACTGGAGGTGTTGTTGTCAGCTCCAGCCAGAGCAATTCCCAATGTCCAATATCCGTTGAATAAGAAGGTAACTTTATTTGCTCCTGAATTGAGCCGGAACTCACCATCTAATTTTAGATTAAGAAATAGACTAGCAATGTTAATAGGCGTTCCAGGAATATTAGTTGGGGTAATATTAAGCCCTAAATTGGTGCTCCCGGAAATGCATAATCCTTTCGACCCCACTGAAACTTTACCTGCTAACCACTTTCGACCATGCCAGCCCAAATCCCCTTCCATATACGCTTCAAAGAAATCCTTTTTATGCCCTCCATATGGAGAAGGAATGGATCTAATTCCTCCTTTGCCATGAATTTCAGCACCAAAAATCTTTAGGTACCCTTCTCCATCAAATTCAAATTCTGGCCGCT
>JBPCUG010000817.1:0-7351 GCA_051011275.1 Cyclobacteriaceae bacterium
TTAAGGATCCTAAGAAATCTTACTATTTTGAGGGAAACAATTACGAAACAGAAAATCAATATGAGATCCTGGTCTATTACCGTCCTATTGGAAGTATTTCAGATCAACTGATTGGCTATTTTCCCCTCTACCACAATCGGAGAAACTAGAGCTCAAACTCATAGCGGGGATGCTCTCTTCCAGGATCAGCTTGAGCAACATCGAGCATACCAAAACCTTTAAATCCATAAAGCCCAAGGCCCATAACGAAAGCAAATTCCTGTACCTTTGGATCAGCAAACAAAGTAAATGGTAAAGTATATCCTCTAACTTCGTATTTCACATCCTGGTCAAATAGCGGGTAAATACGCGCAAATTTCTTTTGACTTGCAGTGATCTTAGCCAAGTATTTTTTATCTGGTAATACCTGAAACTTAAAAAACTGACTTATCTCCTCCGGTGTAAATCTTCCTGAGCTTTCTAGCCGCGCCATCGTGGATTCGTAAAGGAGATCAGAAAACTCCTCGGTATCAGGAGCAATAAATCTCTTACCTTGTACATCGTTGAAGGTCGGCTCCAAAAGTACCAGCGGGGAGATACATATGTATTTTCCAGTGTCACCAAAGTCCGGTAATTGCTCCTGCTCAACATATTCGGGCACCAGGATCAGGTTGCCTAATGTAACTTGAGGAAACTTGAACAACAACTTTAAAAAGTAATCAATAAAGCCGCGATCGAAAGAGGAGAAAACCAGGGTAACTTTGTTTGAATAAAAGTGCAAACCGCTTCGGCTGATCTTAGTTTGTCCTTTCAGACCGGAAAAGTTATAGTTGACTTCGTTGCTATACTTTGCATTCTGCCCACCCACAATTATACCTTTTACCAGTTGAGCTAAAAGGTATTGGTGATGAAAAGGCACAAAAGCGCCTTTATTCTTAAGCTGAAATACAATCCTGACTCTCAAGATGGGCAATTTAGGTACCCGAAAAAGTGATAACAAGGGTAAAAAAATGCTTACCCAAGGTGTTTAATCTAGGTTTCTTAAATAAGAGGCTTAAATAAACAAAAAAAATCCCAATATGCTATACTATTTGATTTAAACATTGAATCTAAAATGGACTATATCTCCGTCTTCAACCACATAATCCTTGCCTTCTATAGCAATTCTTCCAGCCTCTTTGCAGGCTAATTCCGTCCTGTAATGCTCGTAGTCTTTTAGTTTAATTACCTCCGCCTTAATAAATCCTTTTTCAAAGTCAGTATGGATTACTCCAGCGGCTTGAGGCGCACGCCAACCCTTGCGTATGGTCCAGGCTCGGACTTCCATTGGGCCAGCAGTAAAGTAGGTGATCAAATTCAGCAAGCGGTAGGAAGCCTTGATTAATTTGCTCAACC
Organism: Cyclobacteriaceae bacterium; assembly: GCA_051011275.1. Taxonomy (GTDB): domain Bacteria; phylum Bacteroidota; class Bacteroidia; order Cytophagales; family Cyclobacteriaceae; genus JBPCUG01. Next base: position 1,375 of record JBPCUG010000817.1, read on the forward strand.
CTGATTCACTCAGGCCATATTCCTCAAGAAACAATTGTTGTTCTTCAGCCTCCAGCTCGGCTATTTGTGATTCAATGGCCCCACACAGCACCACCAATTGTGGAGGCACGCCATTCTCTTGAGTTTCTGATACTATTTCTTGTTTGAGTGCTGTCACAAATTGGTTATCACTCTGAATAAACTCCTCATCAACATTTGCAACGTATATTACAGGTTTGGCGGTAAGTAATTTTAGATCGGCTACTAACTCTGCCTCTTGATCTGATAAGGATAGGGCTCGCGCATTTGCACCAGACTCAAGGTGGGCTTTATACTTTAAGGCAACTTCCAATTGTTTTTTGGCTGTGGTGTCTCCAGATTTGGCTATTTTTTCAATTCTCTTGATCTTATTGTCAATTGATTCCAAATCCTTAAGCTGTAGTTCGGTATCAATTACTTCTTTGTCAAAAACGGGATCAACTCCACCAGCTACGTGAGAAATGTTGGGGTCGTCAAAACATCTGATCACATGAACGATTGCATCTACTTCCCTTATATTGGCTAGAAACTTATTTCCCAAACCCTCTCCCTTACTGGCCCCTTTTACCAAGCCAGCGATATCTACGAATTCAATTACTGTCGGTAATACTTTTTCCGGATGTACCAGATCTGCCAGGATGTCAAGTCGCTCATCCGGAACGGTGATTACACCAACATTCGGGTCAATGGTACAAAAAGGAAAGTTAGCTGCCTCGGCTTTTGCATTTGAGAGGGCATTAAATATAGTAGATTTACCAACATTGGGAAGCCCCACAATTCCACACCTCAATCCCATACTAAAAGATATTAACTGTTTATCAATAATTACTTCGTACCTGGAAAAGGTACCTCATAAAAAAAGCCCTTGAATTTCAAGAGCTCGTGTTTATCTAAAGACAAATTTCAGTCCCAGCTTAATTCGTCATCTAAACCACCTGTTTCAACTTCTACCTTAGGTTCCCCTTCTGCTTTAGGTTCTTCATCTTTCTTTTCGAATTGCGAAAAATCAACCTCCGGCAACAACTCGGATTTCACATGGCCTACAGTGCCATTTAAAGCATTAACAAACTTATCGAAGTCCTCTTTATACAAAAAGATCTTGTGCTTTTCGTAAAAGTATCCGTCATCTTTGAACTTTCTTTTGCTTTCCGTAATGGTCAGATAGTAATCATTAGAGCGGGTAGCCTTTACATCAAAGAAATAAGTTCTCTTACCTGCCCTTACCCTTTGTGAATAAATCTCCGTATTGTCGTGCGCTTTTTTCTCTTCCACGTCCTTGTATATTTGTACTTATAAGTTGTAAAAATAGAAATTTTGCCTAATTATAAAAATTATTTCTTTTTAAAGTAGTATTATTTTTAGAGAGAGTACAAAATTGATAATAAATGACTTACGTTTGAGGGGAGCCTTGAAATGTAGTTGAGAATGAGTATTGATCTGCGTAAAATCAGGGAGTTTGGTAATATCGAACTATTGGCCAGGCAAATGGTAGAGGGGTTTATTACCGGACTTCACAAGTCACCTTACCATGGATTTTCGGTTGAATTTGCTGAACACCGTCTGTATAATACAGGAGAAAGCACCAGGCATATCGATTGGAAGGTTTATGCGAAGACTGACCGCCTGTATACCAAGCGATATGAGGAGGAAACTAACCTCCGGTGCCATTTGGTGATTGATTGTTCGTCATCGATGTATTACCCAGAGCCAAACAAAGGCAAGATCACATTCAGTATCATGGCAGCTTCAGTCCTTAACTACCTGTTGCATCGGCAGCGAGACGCTGTAGGCTTATTTGCCTTTTCCGATCAAATAGAAATTCAAACTCCTATAAAATCAACCAGCACACATACCCACAAGTTGTTCTTGATTTTGCAAAGGCTTTTGGAAGTGGAGGACAAAGGAAAGCCAACTACAATCGCACCGGTTTTACATGAAATAGCGCAAAAAATACACAAACGATCACTGGTGGTGATTTTTAGCGACATGTTCCACCAGCAAGAAAACAGCCAAGCACTTTTTACGGCATTACAGCATCTCAAACACAACAAACATGAGATCCTACTCTTTCATGTAAGCGACCACAGCACCGAATTGAGATTCGATTTTGAAGATCGCCCCTATGAATTTATTGATTTGGAGAACAAAGGAAGAGTAAGATTGATGCCACACCAGATCAAAGACAAGTATCACAGCGCAATGCTACAATACTACAACGATCTGAAGCTAAAGTGTAATCAATTCAAAATCGACTTTATCTCAATTGACATTCAGGATAGCTACGAAAAGGTGATGACTGAATATTTGATCAAGCGATCAAAAATGAGGTAAGGTTAAACATGCATCTTCTCCTTCTTGGCCATTAGCTCCTCCGTCGTTTCCTCATTATCTGGATCAGGAACGCAACAATCTACCGGGCAAACTGCAGCGCATTGTGGTTCTTCATGGAAGCCAGTACATTCTGTGCACTTACCAGTCACGATATAGTAGAATTCATCTGAGACCGGAGATTGTGTAGCATTGGCATCTACCACAGTGCCATCTTCTTGCTCTACTTCTGTCAAGCTGGTACCGCCAGCCCAAGTCCATTCTATACCTCCTTCGTAAATTGCAGTATTAGGACATTCCGGCTCGCAAGCCCCGCAATTTATGCATTCATCAGTGATCATTATTGCCATAGGAGAATCAGTTTTTCTATTTTCAGTATTCGTAACTTCACAAAAATAAATAAATATGCAAATTAAAGAATTACTTAGCTATATTTTTTAGACCCGTGATTCCCTTGAATAAGCGAATAGAAGCGTTTGGTTGGTTGGGCCAGTATCTAGAGCAGCTACCCCCAGCGGATTGGCGGGACCCGACCGCGAGAGCAATAAAACAAAACCCTTGGTTTGATCACATTAGCATAAGAATAGCAGTAGAAGCTATCAGTCAAAATCTGAAAACTACACTCCTAGAACAATGGCTCTCCCCTTACAAGATGAAGGACAACGACTCAAGGCTTATTGGAGTAATTATGGCCGGCAACATCCCGTTGGTAGGGTTTAATGACTTTCTCTGCGTTCTAGCAACTGGACATCGAATTGCCGTAAAATTAAGTACTCAGGATAATGTGCTGCTGCCAATTATTGCGGGTTTTTTGACGAAGCAATTCCCTGGTTTCAAGGAGTATATCACGTTCGAAGATTCCATAAAACAAGCCAACGCAGTGATTGCCACGGGCAGCGACAACTCAGCTCGATATTTCAGTTACTACTTTAAAGAGATTCCTTATATTATCCGTAAGAACAGGTCTTCCATAGCTATTCTGGATGGTGGTGAGAGCAAAGAAAATATTGCAGCATTAGGAGACGATGTATTTACCTACTTTGGTTTGGGCTGTCGAAACGTGTCTAAACTTTTGTTACCAAAAGGTTGTGATATCAAGAAGTTAATGGTCGTATGGAAAGATCATGAAGCAGTTCTGAAGCACCAAAAATATGCGCGTAATTACCGATTTCAAAAGGCAGTAATGTCGATGAACAACCAAGAGTACTATGATAACGGATTTATATTATTAACGAATAAAGAAGATGTGATTGCGCCGATATCAGTCTTGAACTATCAGTATTACGAACATCAAGAAGACCTGGTAAAGAAAGTGGAACTTCATCAGCACAAAACCCAATGTATTGTATCTCAAGCCGGTTGGTACCCCGGAAGCATAGCATTTGGGCAGGCCCAATATCCTCGTTTATGGGACTATGCCGACCAAGTTGACACGGTACAATTCCTTACTGATTTAACCTAGGTTGTTAATATTATGGAGTATTCCCTCGCCAGATCTCCACCCATCCCTTGAAGGATTGATCTCCAATGATTAGCCTATAATAATAGGTGCCATCTGAGTGATCCTCTCCATCCCAGTTATTCTGATAGTCAGTAGCCTCATATACCGTTTTACCCCATCTGTTTGTGATTATCAATGCAGTACCGCTGGCAGGCAAATTTCTGATATAAAAGGTTTCGTTAGACTGGTCATCATTCGGTGTGAATATATTGGGAATAAATATTGTATCGTCAAAACCCACAACTTGAGTGATCACTGCTGTACATCCGTTTGCGTCTCGCACCGTGATTTCATAGGTTCCGGCAAATAAACTGGTAAAAGTCACCTCATAATTGTTTGTACTACTATTGAAAGTAGCATCAGTAAAGTCTATAAAAGCAGATTGTGGCGGAAAAGCAGGAGCCACCAAATCAATGCTTACCTGGTAAGGAGGGGTGCCACTGGAAGCCTCTATCTCCACTGTAAGTTCACCTGTAGCCCGATCCGGTAAAGAGATGACAGCATCAATTACCGATGGTTGAATAAATGAGGCAGGCTCAGATACTGTAATGGTATCGGTGAAAAGGTTGGTACAAACACCGGTTTGCTGCACTGTAACCTGATAATCGGCGGCCGGCAAATCCGGAATAGTGAATTGAGCCTGATCGGTTTGTCCGATCAAATTACCGTCTAACAAGACATCCAACAAGGGTGACGAACCACCAGCGCCAATAATGTTTTCCAATTGGATAACTCCAGTATTGTCCCCTCGGCAGATGATATCAGTTACCGTACTGGTAAAATCCACAGTTGGACAGAGAGTACTGCATATACCATCATTTCGATCAAAAACATTAACCACTACTGGTGTTGCATTGCTTTCACCACAACCTACATCTTGGGTTACATAAAAAGTTGTTACGCCAATGCTAGTTACATCTAACTCCCCTGGACCAGGTTGATATTCCGGTCCGGTTGCTACTAGGTTGGTTAAGGCAGGATCCGTATACCAACTTAAGTTCATACCGGTGGCCCCTAGTCGAGGAGCGATAAAATCCTGACATATATCTACGGGGCTAGGGGCTGCGGGGGGCACTGTAATTATCACATTTACGGTGACCTGGGCGGTATCAGTACAGCCAAAGTTGTCCATAACCGTCAATGTGTAGGTAGTGGTATTTGTAGGACTTGCTATAGGGTTTTGAATAGTAGCGTCATCCAAACCTGCTGCTGGACTCCATAAATAGGACACCCCCCCACTACCCGCCAACTGTATAGGATCTCCCTGACAGATAGTTACATCAGAACCTGCATCTGCGATAGGGGTTGCATTAATTTTTACTACCAAGGTGTCCGACAAAGGAAGACAACCTACTGACGTACCCGGATCGTCGACATTCAGAATTATTAAGATACTATCTGCAGCTACATCTCCTGTACTAGGAACATAGAAAGTATTCAGTACATTGAGGTCATCAAATACCCCTGTACCAGTAGTTGTCCAGGTGGTACCGGCAGCAGTACAGGCAATAACTCCTGAAAGAAAGACCGTATCTCCTTCGCAGATATTCTGATCGACACCTGCAATTAAGGTATTACCAGTTACAATCAATACTGTCATCAAGTCACTCTGGGCCGTACAAGGACCTGGCCCATCTGGGTCATCGGTAGTCAATATCATGATCACACTGCCGGCCAGAATATCGGCTGCACTTGGGGTATATATTGCATTCAGTGAGGTTGGGTCGTCAAATATACCAGAGCCATTGGAACTCCAGATAACGCTCGTAGTACTTCCTCCGATGGTTCCGTTTAAGTTTGCCATATTACCTGCAGGTATTGCTTGGTCAGGGCCGGCATTAACTTGAGGCAAGGCATTAATGGTTATATCCACGGTATCTGCTCCGGCTGGGCAGCCTCCAGCTCCATCCGGATCATTAGTGGTTAAGATTAATCGGGCCTGACCGGCAGCATTGTCAGTGGCATCTGGAAAATAAGTAGGATTCAAGGAGCTGGGATCATCAAAAGTACCCCCTCCCAGTGTAATCCACATGGGATTCGTTGCTGCGCCGGAAATTGCTCCGCTTAAATTAATATTTTCCCCCTCACAGGCTACTTGGTCCGTTCCCGCGTCTACTATTGCCGCAGGAT
>JBPCUG010000818.1:0-4144 GCA_051011275.1 Cyclobacteriaceae bacterium
TCGAAAAACGCTTCCTCTGTAATTCTCCAACCTATCGACGCAGAAGCGAAAGTACCATAACGATTGTCAGGGCCGAATCTGGATGATCCATCACGTCTTATACTCCCTTGAAATAGATACCGATCCATATAATTATAATTTACCTGGCCAAAAACAGACTGAAGTGTACTGGTTACATTCGAACCAAAGGAATTCGCATCTCCGATCCCGGCGCCTAGGGCTATCAAATTGTTGGAAGGAAAATTGTTGTTAGCCCCTCCAGTCGATCTAAATTCCCTCTTTTCAGCTGATACCCCAACCAAAGCGGAAACCTGATGCTCCCCAAAAGCCTTATTGTACTCTAAAACGTTGTTCCATACCGTTTCGGTAATTCGGGTTCTGGTCTCAGATAAATCGGCTTGATCATTTATTTCCTGAGGGCCGAACTGATAGGTTGGGAGGTGAAAAAGGAAATAATTATTGAAGATATTAGCTCCGAAACGCGTTCGGAACTTTAGGTCTTCTGTGATGTCCACCTCCAGGAATATATTGCCTTGAACTTGATCATTTTCACTGCTATTGGTGGTGAGCAAAGTTTGACCCACAATATTACCTGATTCAACCGCTGGAATAGCAAAACCATTAGCAGTATTAGGATCATAAGCTGCGTTATGAGGCAAAGCCGATAACGTGGACAGTATCGGTGAAAAACCGGCGTTGCCGGCATCACCGCTTTCATCTTCTCCTAAAAGATTTCGGTTGGATCTGGCATAAGAAATGGTTTGTCCAATTCTAACTCTTTCACCTAATTTATAATCGGAATTAATTCGGAAATTGAAGCGCTCAAAATCAGTGTCTATGACGGTTCCTTCATCGTTAAAATATCCTAAGGAAAGATTATAGGTCATCGCCTCGGTACCACCAGAAACGGCCACATCATATTTTTGTTCGAATCCGGACCGAAACATTTCATCCTGCCAATCGGTATCTGCTACATTGCCTATTGAAGTATAGGACAAAGGGTCCAGGCCGTCATTGGCATGGGCAGCGATGCTTACCTGATTGTTTTGAGCCGTATTAAGTACATCCAGGGTATTGGGTATTGAACTTACACCCACGTAAGAATTGAAAGTAACTATAGGTTTTCCGCTTTTTCCCCTTTTAGTGGTCACAATTACAACCCCGTTTGAGGCTCTGGAACCATAAATTGTAGCCGCAGAAGCATCCTTCAAAATGTTAATTGATTCTATATCTGTAGGGTTTATTGTAGAGATATCTCCGGGGATGCCATCAATAACAAAAAGAGGATTGTTATCACCTATGGTACCTAACCCACGGATCCGAATGATAGGTGCACTTCCTGGGGCCCCTGACCCGGGCGTTGAGATAACCCCGGCAATTTGGCCTTGCAGTAAGTTTGAAACATCTGCGCCTGGAAGTTTTTGAATGTTCTCCACGTTAACTGACGAAACCGCACCAGTAAGATCTTGTCTGTTTTGGGTGCTGTAACCTACTACTATAATTTCATCTAAAGCAGTGACATCCGTAACTAAAACCACATCTAATTGCGATCTACCATTTATTTGGACTTCTTGAGTAGTAAATCCTACGAAACTGAAAAGAAGTGTGCTGTTTGCTTCTACATTTATGGTATACTTTCCATCCACATCAGTGGGGGTCCCATTAGTAGTACCTTTTTCGATGACAGTTACTCCTGGAAGTGCCTCTCCTTCCTCGCTATCTGTAACTGTTCCCGATACAGTTACTGTCTGGGCATACGACGCAGATAAGGTAACAGCAAGGATTACAAATAGCCATGTAAATACTTGTAAGGTTTTCTTCATAATCTGGTTTGGGTTTGATTGAAGTAGTTTTGAGTTTTAGCTCTACTGTTTAATAAATTTAGGCTCCTCGGAGAGTAAATGCTAAAAAGGAACCTCTACACTACCTCTACAATGAGTCCATTGCTATTGCTTATCACCCATAGTGGGGTTTAAAGCAAAACAAGCTTTCAAAAAGTGTGCTTATTCACTATTATTGGAATGCTAGTCACTATAATGGAGTATAGCAAGACATCACTCCAAGGCATTTAATAAATGTCATTTTAATGAGAAAGATGATACTTCTTAGTTAAGATCAAAATTTTAGAACTATGCGCTATTCTAAAAATGCAATTATGTTGCTGGTTTTTGCTTGCACTTTTACCATGGATTCTTGCGACTATGGGTCGAAAGCAAATAAAAAACCTAACATCCTCTGGATTTATTTAGAAGACACCTCACCACTCTTAAGCTGCTACGGAACTACACTCATCTCAACCCCGAACATTGACAACCTTGCTGCGAACGGTGTATTATATACAAATGCCTTTATGCCTGCTCCAGTATGTTCGGCTAGCCGCTCAAGTATTATTACAGGCATGATGTCAACCACATTGGGATTGCACAATCATCATAGTTCCCGTACTGAAGCATCTGCCATTTACCTACCAGACGGTGTGAAAACAATCCCTGAGATATTTAAGGAGGCTGGATACTTTACTTTTAACAATGGGAAAGATGATTATAACTTCAATTACGATAGAAGAGATCTTTATGATCAGGATTATTCATATCATCCATTGTACGGCAAAAGAGGTGAACGATTGGATATTTCAATATTAAAAGACAAAACACCCTTCTTTGGACAAATACAACTATCAGGGGGTAAGGAGATATTTTCTTCCAGTTTCAGAGAAAATGTCACTTCCCCAATGGATCGATCAAAGATTGAACTCCCCCCTTATCTGCCTAATCATCCTGCAATTATTGAAGAGTATGCCAGTCATCTTGATGCGATTCAAATAACCGATGGTAAAGTAGGTGAGATAATAAAGAAGCTAACCGAAAATGGCTTACTTGATAATACTATTATCTTTTTCTTTTCAGATCATGGCATGCGCCTGACACGGCATAAGCAGTTTCTCTATGATGGGGGTCTACATGTCCCTCTGCTTATAGCTGATTTCAGTAATGGTACTAAAATGGTTTCAGGTTCCATTAGTGATGCCCTCATCAGCGGACTTGATCTTGGGACAAGTTCCCTGGCTTTAGCGGGCATTCCGATACCAGAATATATGGAGGGTAGAAACATATTCGATGATGCTATCAATCCTAGAGAGTATGTAATTTCCACCAGAGATCGATGTGATTTTACTATTGACCGGATTCGCTCAGTACGATCAAAGGAGTTTAAGTATATCCGCAACTTTATGACAAATAGGCCCTATACGCAACCTACCTATATGGACGTTGATGGAGTGGAATTTGTCAAGGTAATGAAACAATTGCATGCTGAAAACAAACTTGACTCTATCCAGGATCGTTTCTTCTCTAATGAACGACCTGCGGAAGAATTGTACAATCTAAAGGAAGACCCTTTTGAATTAATTAATCTGGCGGAGAATTCAAATTATTCTGAGATATTAACAAAGTATGCCACCATCTTAGAAAGATGGATTGATGAAACCGGAGATAGGGGACAATATCCTGAAAACGAAGAAGGCTTAAAGCTAATGCTGGGAATATGGGGTGAGCATGCCGTCAATCCCGAATATGATTCGCTTAGAAAACAATATAAAGATTTGGAAGGATCGCAATTTGAGCTAAAAAGTAAAACCTGGAAAAAGGTGACGAATTAGTAATTTTTTGAGGACCAGGTATAGACACCCTAAAACATTGGACAAAGGTGGTAAACTTAGGCGGAGTCACCTAACCCGTTTGTTATTTGGCCCTGACAATAATTACATAAAGTTGTTTTTAAAATCTGAAGAAACTATGTATACGTACTTAGTTGGTAATTGTAAAAGAAATTAAACCTGAAGGGGGTGCCTCAAATGCAAATGTTCCCTTTGCCAGTTCAATCGTTCCATTTTTGACTTTCTCTCCAAGGCAATCCAAAATAGTATACCGATACTTCTTGGACTTTCCCTTAACATCTAAAATTATTCGCTCAGATCTTTGTGCGTTTAGCAAATCAAAATTGTTTTGCTCCTCAATACTTAACGAAACGACTTGATCACTGAACAATGCAGTAATCTTCTTATCGTCACCAAGCCCTTCTATCATGGGATAATTAGTGAGAGGATTTGAAGGGTGAAATTTGCCATCCAATAAGACTTCTCTAT
>JBPCUG010000819.1:0-4139 GCA_051011275.1 Cyclobacteriaceae bacterium
AGGACCGGATCGCCTACGGATCGGCACTGCACTCCCTGGTACACACTGGGTAAAAAGCCGCTCCCCCATGCACTCTTTCCGGAGCTGGGGGTTTTACCTCCTGACACCAAAACCATGAAACCAGGTAGGTCCTGATTTTCAGTGCCCAATCCATAGGTGATCCAAGAACCCATACTAGGCCGGCCCAATCGAATGCTGCCGGTAGATAGTAGTAATTGTGCCGGAGCGTGATTGAACTGGTCGGTGTGCATGGATTTGATAAAGGTCACCTCATCTGCTACCTGGGAGAAGTGTGGCAACAAATTGGAAACATAGGCGCCCGATTGACCATGCTGACTAAATTGAGCTTGAGGCTCTAGCATTTTCGGCGTGCCCTGGATGAAGGCAAATTTGTGCTCATCTAAAATGGATTGGGGACATTCCTGATCATGCAATTTGTGCAATTCAGGTTTATAATCGAAAAGTTCCAACTGTGATGGGGAACCTGCCATATGCATATATATAATGCGCTTAGCTTTTGGGGCAAAGTGAGGATTACGTGGAGCAAAGGGATCAAGAGGGCCAAGTTGCTTTGCCGAAATCGAAGGCGTCTTTGTTGAAGAAGTTAGATCACAACTCATCAAAGAGCCCAAAGCTAGAGCGCCTAAACCACTGGTACACTTGCGCAGAAAATGACGGCGCGTAGTGAATTCCAAATTTCGATAATGAGCTTCTTCAACGAGGTTCATACTGGTTAGGTTCGGTTAAGGAATTCATCCAGGTTCATAATTGCATTAGCTACTACGGTCAGCGCGGCTAATTGGATATCAGTTGAGCCTACTAATTTTTTACAATCCTCAGGAGTATTATTGTAATGGTTTAAAGAAGATTCATAAAGAGCCATCAAGCTCTTTTCATCATTCGGTGAAATATTTTGCTGCAAAGCACGGTAGTAACCTTCTTGTATTCGTTTATTGGTTTGGTTACCTGTCGCTTTCATTTCTTTAGCCAGTGCTTGAGCTGCCTCTAGAAATACCGGATCATTCAATGTGACTAACGCCTGCAATGGTGTGTTCGTATTAAGTCTTCGGTTGGTACAAACTTCCCTGGAAGGTCCATCGAATGTAGTGAGGGATGGATAGGGGCTGGTCCGCCTTATGTATGTATATACTCCACGACGATAACGATCTTCTCCATCACTTGTTTCCCAAGTAGAGCCACTATAAACCACTTGCCAAACTCCTTCAGGTTGAGGGGGCATGACGCTCTTGCCATACATCTTCTTACTTAGGAGTCCGCTTACCGCCAGTGCTTGATCTCGTAATTGTTCCGAGCTAAGCCTGTATTTCGGCCCTCGGGCCCACCATAGGTTTTTTGGATCTTGTTCAAGCTGTTCCGGGGAGACTTTGGCATTTTGCTGATAAGTAGCTGATAACACCATTTGCTTTAGTAGTTTCTTGAGGCTCCATTGATGCTGCTCCATAAACCGCAATGCCAGCCAGTCCAAAAGCTCAGGGTGGGTAGGTGGTGTACCTTGCGTACCAAAATCCTCTAAAGTCTCTACTATTCCTCGACCAAAAAGCGCTGCCCAAAAACGGTTGACTGCTACTCGTGCGGTCAGGGGATTATCCATATCCACCAGCCAGTTTGCCATGGTCATTCGGTTCCTAGTGCGCCCCTCTGGAAGTGGATTCCAAACATCAGGAACGCCAGGGGTCACTGCCTGACCCTTATCTTGCCAATTGCCACGAACCAGCAGGTTGGTGGTACGCTGATAATCGGGCGGAAGCTCTACCAATATGGGGGTCTCCTGACCATTAGTATTAACAAGATGTTTTACTTCTGACTTGAAGTCATCAAATGCAGGATGCTCTTGGCCAGGGAGCTGATCTACCGGCAAAACCCACTGTACCCAAATGACATCCAATTCCTTGCTAGGGTGCGTTACTTTGAAATACAGATCATGGCTGCCTGGATCGGCTTGTATATCAATCCAATGACTTTTGTGATTCCAAAACCCTTCAGTATTATTGACAGTGGTTCGACCGATTAGGGGACCAGCTATACTGTCTTGATATATTTCGATTACTGCATCCGGTCCTATTTTACCGGCCCCATACCTGAGAATAAGGTGGGCTTTATTGGTTAGATCAAGTTGGTTGATCCGAAATACTGACCCATTATCCACCAGCATGATATCCACATCATTGAACCTGGTATTTTGAATAATATCAATCTCCGGTGCATGGATCTTAGGTTCGCCAATACGCAACAAATGCTCCAGAACTTTTACTTTGTTGCTTTTATCTTCAAGTGGCAGGTTGCTGGCCCAGGAAATCAACTCCTGGTATTTTGATTGGTCTTCTTGTTCGAACATTTTCCATTTTGGGGAACCATGGAAATAGTCGCCATCGGCTGTATTGTTGAGAAAAGCAAAGAACTCATAGTATTCTTCCTGGCGGATAGGGTCATAAGGGTGACTGTGACATTGCACACAAGCCATACTGGTGCCTTGCCAGGTTTCCCAGGTGGTGTTGACCCGGTCTATAACTCCTACGATCCTGAACTCCTCGTCTTCAGTGCCGCCTTCATCATTTTCCATAGTATTGCGGTGGAAGGCGGTTGCTATCCTTTGATCTTCGGTGGGGTTTGGTAGGAGATCGCCGGCTAGTTGCTCGATAGTAAATTGATCAAATGGCATGTCTTGATTAAAAGCTTTTATTACCCAATCGCGATAGCGCCAGATATTGCGATAACCATCTTTTTCATACCCTTCGGAATCAGCATAGCGGGCCAGATCGAGCCACATGGTAGCCCAATGTTCTCCAAAGGAGGGAGACTGCAGTAGTTGGTCAACTATCTTTTCAAAAGCTTGAGGTGAATCGTCACTGAGGAAGCCTTCCAACGATTCAGTGGTTGGAGGTAATCCGGTGAGATCAAGGCTAACTCTTCGCAGTAGCGTGGCTTTATCAGCTTGCGGAGATGGTCGCAGACCCCGGTCCTCCATTTTAGCCAAGGTGAAAGCGTCTATTTGGTTATTTCCCCAATCTGAATTTAGATCTGGTGGATCTATTGCTTTTGGTTTGATATAGGCCCAATGCTCTTCCCATTTTGCGCCTTGCTTGATCCATTCTCTTAGCAATCTGACTTCCTCTTTCGACAACGGGTCAGCCTCTGCCGGCATGCGGTATTCAGGATCATCACTGGTAATACGCGCGATCAATTCACTATGACTTGGATCTCCTGGTAGAATAGGATGCTTGCCCGATTCCGCCGGCTCGAGTGCATCTTCACGAAAGAGGACGCTGAACTCGGCTGCTTGCTTTACTCCACCGTGACAGGTAATGCAATTCTTATTGAGTATGGGTCGAATATGTTGGTTAAAGCTGATCTCTTCCTGCTGGCAAGCAGACAGGCCGGACAAAGCAATTAAAGCAACTATTACGGAAGGGAGTCTCATTATTTTAACCAAAAAAACATCTGCCAAGTGCAAAACCTGCTCCGAAGCTGGTAACAATTTACAAAAAAAGTATGCTTTTGTCCAGTGGGTTTGTTTACAGACAGTTATATTTAAAATCAACCTTAAACAAATGAATATAATCTCCAAAATCTCCATTTTATTTTATTGTGTGGCCTTTATCTCTTGCCAACAAAAAGAACAGCCCAGAGAGAATGATGTCCCTCAGGCTCCTCCGAATATTGTCATTATCTTCACCGACGATCAAGGTTATCAGGATGTAGGTTGCTTCGGATCTCCGGATATCAAAACGCCAAATCTGGATAAGATGGCGTCAGAAGGAGCAAAGTTTACCAACTTCTATGTGACTCAGGCTGTCTGCTCTGCTTCCAGAGCTGCTTTGCTCACCGGGTGCTACTCAAATAGGGTGGGAGTATCTGGAGCTTTTGGCCCTAATGCGGGGAAAGGGCTACACTCCAATGAAGTAACGATTGCCGAGGTCCTAAAACCTCTGGGCTATTCCACCGCGATCTATGGCAAGTGGCACTTGGGACACGAGCCCGAACTACTACCCACGCGCCAAGGTTTTGATGAATACTTTGGGCTTCCTTTTTCAAATGATATGTGGCCCTATCATCCTTGGCAAGGAACGGTTTTTAATTTTCCTCCTTTGCCTTTAATAGAAAACGAGCAGGTGATAGAT
>JBPCUG010000820.1:0-6391 GCA_051011275.1 Cyclobacteriaceae bacterium
GCAATTTTTGGAGCCAGTGGTTTTGCTGAAAAAAAGTATGATGGAAAAACCTTGACTGGTGTGTCGGTGGAAATTGAGAATCAATATGACAATTACTTTTTAGATGAGAACGAGATAAAAAACAGTCTACAAAATAAGGATACCAATGATTTTATTGGCACAGCTTTTAGCCAGCTCAATTTCAGAGAATTAGAAACCAAACTTAAGCATCACAAATTTGTAGAGGAGGCCCAGTTGTATCACGACCCGAAAGGAAACTTAACTGTTAAACTAAATCAGTCACAACCGATTGCCAGATTGCTGCGACCGGAAAATCCAGATGCCTACATTGGTTCACAGGGTCAGATCTTACCCACTTCCGAGGCATTTACTGCCCGAGTTATGGTGATTACCGGTCCATTCGTTGATACGTTGGCCCAGGAAGATCTTGGTGTTTCGGTAAGAGGCAGGTCATACCTTGAGTTGCTGCATTTTATTGATGCCGACCCTTTTTGGAAAGCGCAAATAGCTCAGATACAGGTGGATAAAAAGGGAGAGGTTATTTTATATCCACAACTTAGCAAGCAGTATGTAGAATTTGGACGACCAATGCAAATTGAAGAAAAGTTCAAAAGGATGATGATCTTTTATCAGCAGATCCTGCCAGAGAAAGGCTGGAATACTTATGAAAAGGTAAACCTCAAATATGAAAATCAAATCATTTGTGAATAAGAAAAAACTATAACTATTAACTGATCTTAACATACTAAGAAAATGCAAAGAGATAAAATTGTCGTAGGCCTTGACATCGGAACAACAAAGATTTGTGCCATTGTAGGGCGTAAAAATGAGTATGGCAAACTGGAAGTACTAGGCATGGGGAAGTCGGTGTCTGATGGTGTGATCAGAGGTATTGTAACCAACATTGATAAGACCGTTAGTGCCATTTCCAAAGCCGTAGCCGAAGCCGAGGAACAATCCGGTATAAACATCAGAGTGGTCAATGTTGGTATCGCAGGGCAGCACATCAAAAGCGCGATCCATCATGGCAGTATTACCAGAAACTCCAGTGAGGAGGAAATCACTATCGAGGACGTCAATCGGTTGACCAATGATATGTACCGAATAGTTATTCCTCCGGGAAGCGAGATCATCCATGTGATGCCTCAAGACTACATTGTCGATTACGAAGAAGGCATTCGCGACCCAGTTGGGATGTCAGGGGTGAAGCTGGAAGCTGACTTTCATGTGATTACCGCCCAAACCAATGCAATAAACAATGTAAATAAGTGCGTTCGCCGTGCAGGTTTGGATATAGATAACTTGATCTTGGAACCGCTAGCCTCCAGTTTAGCGGTGCTGAGTGATGAGGAAAAAGAAGCAGGTGTTTGCCTAGTAGATATCGGAGGTGGTACTACGGATATTGCTATCTTCTATGACAACATTATCAGGCATACTGCAGTAATTCCCTTTGGTGGAAATATTATAACCACTGATATAAAGCAAGGATGTTCAGTGATGCAGCATCAGGCTGAGCAGCTGAAAGTCAAGTTTGGCAAGGCCATTGCTGAAGAGGCCAACCCAAATGAGATCATCTCTATTCCCGGTCTTAGAGATAGACCGCCAAAAGAGATCTCCATTAAAAATCTCGCTCATATAATTGAAGCTAGGATGGAAGAGATCATCGAACTGGTGCATACAGAAATTATTACCTCCGGTTTTGAGAATAAATTGTCTGGAGGACTTGTAATTACTGGTGGTGGTTCACAACTACAGAATGCCAAGCAGCTCTTTGAATATATGACAGGAATGGATGCAAGGGTAGGATACCCCAATGAGCACTTAGGAAAAAGCAAAGTAGAGGTAGTGAAAAGCCCTATGTATGCTACTTCAGTTGGTCTGGTATTGTCGGGATTCAGGGCACTGGATGACCGTGATGACAGATATTTACAGGCAGCAGGTGTAAGCCACGGCCGCGAGAGCGCTGGTAGCGATTTCTTCAAGAGGATCCTTGATAAAACCAAAGGTCTTTTGATCGATGATTTTGATGATCGTGAAGATTACTAAAAATGATAAATAAAAAACTTCAAACTTCATAACTATAAATTTTTTAGCCATGTCGAACTCCTATAAATTTGAAATTCCCAAACACCTTAAATCGATAATAAAGGTGATTGGAGTGGGTGGTGGTGGCAGTAATGCCGTTAACCATATGTATAATCAGGGCATTAAAGACGTTGAGTTTATCGTGTGCAATACCGATGATCAGGCGCTAAACAATAGCCCGGTGCCAAATAAGCTGCAAATAGGGCTTAACCTAACTGATGGGTTAGGGGCTGGAGCCAATCCGGATGTTGGCAAGAACGCAGCTTTGGAAAACCGAGAAGAGATCAGGGATTTGCTCAGTGAAGATACCCGTATGATATTTATCACTGCCGGGATGGGTGGTGGTACCGGAACCGGCGCAGCTCCGGTAATTGCAAGGGTAGCCCGCGAGCTTGGAATCCTTACCGTTGGAATTGTAACTGTTCCTTTTGCATTCGAGGGTAAAAAGAAAATGCATCAAGCGCAATTAGGGATCAACGATCTGCAGGAAAATTGCGATACAGTTTTGGTAATCTTAAATGATAAACTTCGAGAAGTATACGGCAATTTGCCTATAAGTGAGGCATTTGCCAAGGCGGACAATGTTTTAACTACTGCCTCCAAGGGGATTGCGGAGATAATTACAGTTCCGGGATATGTAAATGTAGATTTTGAGGATGTGAAAACCGTCATGAAGAACTCCGGAGCGGCAGTAATGGGTTCTGCCGAAACTGAAGGTGATAGCCGAGCCATACGTGCGGCTCAAGAAGCCATCTCCTCCCCCCTGCTGAATAACAAAAATATACACGGGGCTCAAAAGATCTTGCTCTCAATCATTAGTGGTGAGGAGGCAGAATTGCAAATGGATGAACTGACAGAAATCACGGAGTATATCCAAGAAACTGCTGGTACAGACGCCGAGGTAATATTTGGTCATGGCGTAGATGCAGAACTTGGAGATAGTATCAGGGTTACTTTAATCGCCACCGGATTTGATATGGACTTAACTTCTTATCAAGTTCCCGTAAAACGCAAAGTAATTGATCTGGAGTCCAATCGCGAGCTGCCAACTGAAACCCCAGTTGAGCACAATCCTCGGCAGGTGACTTTTGATTTTGATAGTCCTGAGCCAGTCGAAGAGCAACCTAGCAAAGGTTATGCATTTCAAAAACCAATAGCCACAGTAGAGAACGAACCTGAGGAAACTACTACGGATATATTTTCCGAGTTAAAGGATGATTTTGAGGTGGTCGATGAGCCTACTGAAGCAAATTCCTCCATACAACACCTGCAAGTCGACGATTCGTCACAAGCGATTGAAGACAAGAAGCAAATGTTGCAGCAGCAAGCCGAGGAACGGGTGAAAAAGTTGCATGATCTGAATCAACCCATAAGCAATGATAATTTTAAGGAAAAGTTGGATGTTCCGGCTTACCTAAGAAAGAAAGTACGCTTACAGGACGTTCCTCATTCTTCGGAAAAGAATGTTTCTCGCTACCACTTGAATGACGATAATCAAATCATGGGAAATAATAAGTTTTTGCACGACAACGTAGACTAGCCATTTTTTCAACTAAATAGTTTTTTCTTAGTAGTTGTAGTTTTTGGATGTTTGAGGCTAGAAGCCCGCCGGTAGTGGTTGCCATGCTGCTACTTGGTGGGCTTCTTTTATCAGCAACAGTATATTTAGTAGAATAGAAGATGCACTTTAAGGCCCTGTTCGGAATTATACTCCAACGTAGGTGCGGGTACTTTTAAAATGTTCAGGCTGCTTAATACAGTTCTCAAAAACTTGCTTCGGGTTTTGATCTTACTCAAATCTATATCAGGACTTAAGTAAAACTGGCGATAGCGACGAAATTCCGGTAAGGGCTGCCCGCGATAATACGGTGGATTCTCAAATTCATATAGCATACCATTTGCACCGTAACCGACAGCAAGGTTCAACCAAGGCGGTAAGTTCCAGTTTTTTGGCGTAATCAAATCGTGATTGAAGGACAACCAGTAGGTATGCCCATTATAGTCCGTGGCTAGTTTTTCTAATTCGGTGCTTCCAAAGTACCCGGGACGGTATTGTGTGTAGGTGGAAGGACTGTAAGAGAATTTCATCTTTACCCGTTGATCATCCCAAATCAATTCCTGTCCAATGACCAAAAGACTACCTAAAGTATTAGCTACCATATCAGTGGGCGAAAATCCGTAATCTTCATAGAGACCATCAAATATTTCAATTGGTGTTTGTAACAAGATCCCAAGCCCTCCTCCCCAGATCAGTGCTTTCTTTTTTGGTACACCAGACTTTCTCAAAGCTTTGTACCCTAAGATACTCTCCAAATAAGATGCGTACATATGTCCGAACTTATCAACCTGTTGCCAGCCTGCCAAGTCATTGTAAAAATGGAAGGGTACAGGTTCATGATCACGATACCATATTTCACTGAGATAAAGAGTTCCGACCGTAAAAAAAGTCACTTCGGAAGCAATGGTCCAGGTCAGTCTTTTACCATTTAAGGTATCTGGATATATAACTTCCTGCGCTCGCGTTGGAGTGGCAATTAGGCAGCATAAACCTGCTAATATGAAGATGTATCGGATCATTAAAATCTATGACTTAAAAAAAGGCGTACAAACTTGTGATCGGTACCACCAATTACCTCCGGACTCATGCGGTACCAAACGATCTTAATAGTATATGCTTTAATACTGGACACCCAGCCTAGTTGATAAGTTGTAAACTGAGGATGAACATTTTCTTGATGAGGACTTTGTTTAGGCCAGGAACTACCTTCGATCAAAGCGTTTTGAAGTACCGAGGTAAGTTTTACTCCTGCCGATAGGAAATGTTCTGTCGATTTCAAACATGTGCTCCTCTTGGTTAAACTAAGCTTGCTATTTTTATGTGCACTATAGTCCAAGGAGTTGAATGCTCCTATTCGTAATGATAAATCTTGTGATGCATTTTGAAAGTGTGTGCCAAATTGCAGCCCTGTTGTTGAAGTAAGGTCAAGGAATTTGCTTATTCTCCAGCCTTTACTGGCAGAAGAAGTAAAGTTAATACCAAAACCACTAGCAATTTGCTTATTCCAACCCTGGGGTTGCTTGTATTTTACTACTCCATGCCACCACTTTTGTATTGGTTCTGCCAGAGAATATGCACCGCTTAAGCCTAGTTCTGCACCAAAATCTACAGTAATGTCATTAGGCAAAAATCGGGTAGTGGAATATCTTATAAATAACCATCCTGCGTATGGGCGATCATATAGTTGATCCAATTCAGTGTCTATATCGCTGGGTGTATATATGTGTTGGCCTAGAATGACAGACCTGATCACCTTGGATGAATATCCCTCGATTAATTTATCACTTTTTTTGCCTACGTAACTGTATGCTAAGGTCAATCCATTCGTATAGTAGCGATCAGAATAATTGAATGTATAATTGTCATTATCCGAGATCACCATAATCTCATGCTTGGGATTTTTAATTTCTCTTATTTGGGCTTTGCCACTGGCAGAAGCAACAATAAAGAGTAATCCAAATAGGGGTCTAAGCAATTTGTCCAGCCTAATGATCAACGATAACACTCCAATCTTTTCCCATAACATACGACGTACCACCAGAGCTTCCGGCTCCGATTCCTGTGTAGCTGTTACGATAAAAGTTGCTTTGTTGATTCCTTGAGGCCTGCCAAAGGTTTACCAGTGCCGGGCCACCTTCGTAACCGGCATTACCACGGGCATCTAACCAGTATCTGCCTTGATATACTTGACCAATTAGTTTTTGCAATTGTACCACATCATAGGCATGCAGCTCGCGGCCATTTACAAAGACACCGGTTTGCCCGTTTGAAGCATCGGCATTGAGAGGGCCTCCGACTTGCAAGCCAGGCAGAAGGAAGCCTATGGTTGGGCCTCCAACAATGCCCCAAGCACCACACCATTGATCATACCAATAGTTACCGCTTTGCATCTGTATTCCGTATTGATTTTGAAAAACTTGTATTTGTTGATCCTCCAATTGAACATCATTGATGATCACTTTGGGAGTTTGTGAATATGTGGCAATACTCATGACTAGTATTGTTGCTGATATGAAGTATTTCATTTTCTAATTGCTTAAAGCGATATATTGATAACGACTGAACCCATTAGGAATAAAATATAGATCTTTCATTGGTTCCTTAATTTATTGAGATTGAACCCCACGGTTCCTTTCAAAAAGCGGTTTTTAATATTGCTGGAACCATAGTCGGATTTGTAGACATTAGATAAGCCGTGGTCGTATCCAAGGCCAAAGCTTAATCCGTTCTTTAATTCGTAACCAATTC
>JBPCUG010000821.1:0-3161 GCA_051011275.1 Cyclobacteriaceae bacterium
GTACCCAGCCGTACTGAGATCGGGAAGCCATTGCTTGGACCAACTCCAATCGTTCATCCTGACTATATTTCGGATATTGCTCTACTAGATACCATCCCAAATCTTCATTGTTAAAAGCCGCTGCCGCCCTAATGGCTTCAATTCGCAAATCGGGATCTCTAAGGAATCCTGGGAGTTCCTCTAATAGCTCAGGCCACTTTTGATCTGCAAGCTGTCGCAATGATTCCTGACGATCTTTAGGGGAGGCGTTTTTGTTTTTAACCCTCACCAGTAGTTGTTTCGCCGCCTCGGCATCGCCAAACTGCTGTGCTACCTGCAGTGCCAAGGGAGCCGCCTGGCTGTTGGACTTAAGTTTTGCATAAACTTCCTCCCAAACGGCCGGTGTCTCAAGGTCAGATCTACCTTCCAGTCCGGACAACATGCCCTTTAATTGTTGGACAGTGGTTTTAGGCTGTCGCCCCAATCCGGCTATCAAAGTCTCGATCTTATTACCATCTACCGCTCGACGGGCAATAAACTCAGCTACCAACGGAATTTCACTATCCGCAGCAAGCTTAAGAGATCTTTCAGGATCCACGGCAACTAGCGGTTCTACCGCAAACCAAATCATTTTCGGAATATTGTGATCTTCAGCATCTGTAGCCCGGCTCATTAACCCGTTGGCTATATCCCAACGCTGGTCCTCAGGGAATCTTTGCAATGCTGCAGCCAGATACAACCGCACCACAGCTGAGGCATCGTCGTTGGCCATTTGTGCAAACTTAGTCCTGGCAACTTCTGATGGCGAACCATCCTCACAAAGCAACTGAATGGCCCAGGCTCGAACATATTGATCATCATCACTTAAGGATTTCTGTAGCTCATCAGTAGAAAGCGATTTGGTTACATGAAGGGCCCACAAAGCTCGAAGTCGCCAATCTTGGTTCTGATTGGTCTCAAAGACACTTCTCAGTTTCTCCAGTGCTTCAGGAGCCACTTCCCCTTTACTAGCACGATACTGCAATATGACACGTGCTCTACGCGCATGCCAAACGCTTTCGTTCATTTGAAGTTCCGCCAGCTGCAGATCGGTCATTTTAGTCAAGTCGCTATACCTGCCTTCCCAATCCTTGGCTGCAGATTGTTTGGGCATGATCCGGAATACGCGCCCGGTTTCTTTGTTCATAACTTCCTTACCGCAAATATCCGCATCATGCCAATCTAGAACGTATAACGCTCCTTCCGGACCTATCTCCATGCTAAAACCAATCCATTGGGCATTATTCGCCAACATGAAATCTTCACCGTGGTGCGCTACAAACCCCGATCCATTTGGTTCTAGTACATCAGACAATACCGCATGCTCATGAATATTGGCCATAAAGATACGCCCTTGTTGTTCTTTTGGAAAGGCGTCAGAAAGGTACACCCGAGCGCCGCCATGTGCTGATCGATGCCGGTGATTGACAATCGTTTGAATATCACTATATACATAAGGATTAAAATGCTGCCCGCCTTGCCGATGATAAATGCCACCTGGAACCACATGAAAAAGATGCGGGATCACACAGGCGCTGATAAACATTTGCCCTTTTGCATCATAGTCAATGCCCCAAGGGTTGCTGAAGCCATGAGCCACTACTTCAAAGCGATCTTTAGTAGGATGGTACCGCCAAACGCCACCGTTAACATCTACCCCGGGGCCTTCCAAAAGATCCTGGGGAAAAGCTTCACGATGTTTATATATGCGTCCTTTACCGTTGGGCTTACGGATCTTCGATGGAGTTGCAAATCCTTCAAGTCCGTACAACCAACCATCCGGTCCCCAATGCAGACTGTTTATGGTCTCATGACGATCCCTTATGCCCCAGCCGGTCAATCGAACCTCTATGTCATCTACATCTGCCTTGTCGTCCTGATCAGTGTCCGGAACAAATAATAAGTTTGGAGGGGCACCTAAAAACAGGCCATCGAAGCCGACTGCAATAGCCGCTGGAAATGGTATCCCTTCTAAAAAAACTTTCTTACTGTCAGCTGAACCATCTCCGTCGGTGTCTTCGAGAATCAATATGCGACTATCACCAAAATTAGAAAACCCGGTACTCCTAGTTTCATAGTCTCTGTTTTCTGCTATCCATAGTCGTCCACGATCGTCCCAACAAAAGGCCATTGGTTGGGTGATCATCGGTTCCGCGGCCCAGGCATTTACCTGATAGTCATCACCAATGGTCATGTTATCAACTGCTTCTTGCGGGGATAGGAACTTTGCCTGGCGACCTTCTTGTTGGGCAATATCCCAAAGTGAAGTAGTGGAATACATTCCTTGTTTACCACTAAAGTCACCCCAGGTTTGTGTCATGGCTAAGTCATCAAGCTCCCCAGTGTAGACCACCATTTGATGACGGATGGTTTCGGTTTCACCTTTTACAATTTGCCAATCACCCATGCGTGCTCTCACAGGCCCCACTCCCATTTGATTATCTACCCGCCAGCTTTGGGGGTAACCTTCATTATTGGGATGGTCCAAAATAGCCATATGTACCAGGTCATCCCGACCCT
The DNA here is from genome assembly GCA_051011275.1 of Cyclobacteriaceae bacterium. Taxonomy (GTDB): domain Bacteria; phylum Bacteroidota; class Bacteroidia; order Cytophagales; family Cyclobacteriaceae; genus JBPCUG01. The sequence goes on from JBPCUG010000821.1 coordinate 2,539, forward strand.
CTACCTGTAACCCAACATCCACCCACATAGCCCGCTGCCCTTCGGCATTTTGATTCCTTTGCCTTGCTGCATTGACCACCTCCCCAGCTATACCCTCTTTCCAGGGCATGCGAAGAAATAGGCCACCGTAATCGTACTCGCCAATTGTGATCTCGGTTTTTGCTTCTCCTTTCCACTCCAGATCAAGCAAGTATTTGTTATCAATCTCGCGCATCGACCAACTTTGAGTCTCTACCAAAACTGGAGTACCCTCTTCATTTAACAAGTGATATACTGTTTGCCATTTTACTTGTTCTCCTACCGAGTCAATAATCTGAGCTGACTCCTTTTGCCAATAGTCACCTTCCGGATGATGAAAAAAGTCACGGCCATTTACTCGGGTAAAACCCCAATATAACCCGGTTTGGTGTTTGTGGTGTCCAGGACTGTATTCAGTAACTAAACCCTGTCCATCAGGAGCAACTATCGGGTGCAAATAGGGCCTAAAATCTGGGCGAGCATTCTGAGTTACAATTGGATCTTTGCCATCTTGCCGATATATAGCAATAGTGCCAGCCTCAGGGTCTTCAATTACCCTTAATATAGTCTCGTCTGCTGCAGTCCCGAATGATCCACTATACTGT
>JBPCUG010000822.1:0-3776 GCA_051011275.1 Cyclobacteriaceae bacterium
TTTGGCAGTAATTTTTTTACCGCCATAGGATTACGTTACCTGCTGATCTTCGGTATCTTCTTGACGGTCTACAAACTAGGGGAGATGCATTATAAGCACAAGCTGTTTGCTTTTCTGGCCAGTGCAAGCCTGTTGCTGTTTCTGCAATTTTCTGTCGAATCATTAAGGCAAACACATACTCTTCTGGTGACATTCAGTGTTGGGCTTTTGGTTTTTACTATTTCCAAACTGATCAAAAGACCCACAATTTTCAATTACTTCTTGCTAGGATTGGTTTTGGCCATAGGCGTCCTTTCGAAGTATAACTTTGTGGTCTTTGCCCTGGCAATTCTGATCGCCGGGCTATTCATTGATACCTACCGAAAGTATATTCTAACCCCCAAAGCTGCTATTAGCATAGCTGTTTTACTACTACTTACATCGCCCAATCTCTACTGGCTATACCAACATATGAGTGCTATTCAATCTGAAACGATGGCCGAATTGCAAGGGTCCGGCCAGAAAACATATCTCCCAGCCATAGCGTCCGGATTTTCGGAGATCCTGGTAAGAATACTATCTTTCTCATTATTCTTCCTAATAGCTGCATTGATCTTAATAGAGGGTAGATTAAAAGAATTTTGGTCAAAACCCAAGTCCGAATTTGTACTGCTGATCGGAGGAGCCATAGGTATTTCCATGGCCATATTAATTGTTATCATTGCCCTATTTAAAGTGACGGTAATGCATGAGCGTTGGCTTCAACCTTTATTATTCCTACTTACCTTCTACTTTTTTGGTGCTATTGATAGCGCTTCTGATTATTCTTTATCCAGGTTTAAAAGGTATGCGATCGTGTTGCAATTTACATTTGCTATAATACTAGTTTACACCACTATCGATCTTACCTTGGGACATAAGGAGCGTCGTATTACCCGTCCATATGACCGATTTGCCGCCTACTTATTATCCGAAAGAAATATTGGTTCAAAAGATATTGATATGGTTGCAGCCAACACTTTGGACCTGGCTGGCAACATGAAGTTTCATCTGAGCGATTTTGATATGGAACTTCTTAAGCCTAATTGTTCCGATGCCTCCGACATTTCATTTATTCAACATTCAAAAAAAATACTCTTGATTTGGGACGACCAAGATATATCTAACCTGCTAGAGTGCCTGGAAACACGAAAGGGGGGTGAGACCAATATCATCGAAGAAAATACAATCTCGTTTAATTATCACTATTCAAAAGATCTTTCACATAGCTTTTCCTATGCAATTGTCCAGTTTTTATAAGCCATTTACATATTTTCAAACTAAGGTCAATTGATATTACTTCCTTTTCAAAAACCGAATGCATTGCGGAGCACCTACCGTCTTTACATTTCCTGCCGCTTCAAACAAACCGGATGAAGAGCTGATCTTTTGCACGCTGATCGCATTGGATCTTTTATTAGCAACCAAAATGTAGTCTCCCGAAGGATCTATTTCAAAGGCCCTGGGCCAATCACCGCCACAGGACGGAGTACCTAATAATGATAGCACCCCTGATTCCTGGTCAATAGCATATACAGCCAAACTATTATGACCTCGGTTAGAAGCGTAGAGGTATTTACCGTTCGACGTAATGTGAATGTCAGCAGATTTACTAAAGTCTGTAAAGTCAGATGGTAATGTACTTAGATCATTGATCTTATCGCTAAGCCCGCGTTCAGGATCAAACTTAAAACCAACTACATTTCCTGTTAATTCAGCCAACACGTAGGCAAACTGTTTGTTGGGATGGAACACCATGTGCCTGGGCCCATAACCCGGGTCCAATGATGCAAAGGGAATAGGTGCTGGTGAAAGTTCACCTTGATCAGAGATTTGGTATGCCATTACTTTATCAGTTCCCAGATCGGGGACAAAAACCAAGTTGCCTACCGGAGCCGGCAGGATCATATGAGCATGGGGCCCTTCTTGTCTTTCTTGATTCACACTAGATCCTTGATGCTGGACTACCGATACATGCTCACCAATAGAGCCATCCTCATTTAGAGCATAGCTCGCCGCGCTCCCGGAAGAGTAGTAAGCAGCTAAAAGAAATTGATGATCATTGGATATGCTGAGATGACAGCCTCCTCGGCCGGCATTCTCCACTTGATTAAGTAAGTCAAGCCCCCCGGTTTCCCTGTTAATTTTGAAAGCTTGTATCCCATCGCCGTTGATACTGTAAAGCCTTTCTTTCTCTGCATCCAAGGCCAGGTAGCTTGATGTAGCAACTGTATTGACTCCTCTGACGGCAGCCAGAATACCAGTATTAATGTCCCATTCGTGAATGCCAATGCCTATTTCTGAACCTTCTTGGCCTCCGGAAGAAACATAAACCCAGTAACTCTCTTTTTTTGTTTTGTCATCTTCCACCGAAGTTCCTGCCTGGACTATCTCGCTGGGATTTTGCTGACAAGCGCTGAAAGAAATCATAGCTAAAAACAATAAAGTTATCTTAGGATTTTTAATAGACAGTTTCATTCTCATTCATTTAGAATCGTGATTCTTGTAATTGATACTTAAATATACCCGCTTCACATGGCCTCCGCAAAATGCTGCGTTTATTTATTGGCATTGAGAGTAGCTTCCTGTAACTCATATCTATAGAATCAGTTGTATCATCACGACTCTTGCTCCTCATTAAGAACCAATCCCGTACTTTCCTCCATAAATTTCTGCAAAGTCACCATTTGGTCGTGCCCCATTTTCTTACCAAAGTAGGCCACTAGATAAAGCGAGAGAAAGGTCAAAACCAACACAGGAACCAGCCAAAGAATAGCCCCGGATTTGTCTAGTGTAAGGTTAGAAAGCCCCACCATAGCAATGATCATGGTAGCAAAACCAATGATAGAATAGAAGAAAATAAACATAGTCCAAACCGCGGGACGGGGGCCGTACAAGCCGCGAATTAGGGTGCCGTTTTCGGTTTCTTCTAAAGTAACATTCAATTGTGGGGACCAGTAATGTTGCTGCTCCGTAGGAAGTTGAATGGTAGCAAAGCCGTGACGGATCCGGCCTATGCAGAGAGCATCTTCTTCTTCCAAAGCGGTTTTGATCTTTAGTTCTAAATCCTCCGAGGAATGAGAAGTTTCAACCTTAAAACGAGGACGAACACGATGAAGAGGAGGGGAATCTTGCTTGTTGTGGTGCATGCCCTGACCTATTAGCTATAAATTGAGGTATCACTTCAACTGGTAGACCTCCCATAAAGAAATTCCGGAGATTGTCCTTTGGCTAAAGTCACGAAGTATTTTTTGTCCAAGGCCAGCTTTTCGTTGACCCATTCTTGGTTGTTACTAAAGATTTGTTTCGTGTTCATAGTGGTTATAATAGAATTTTTAAATCTCCTTCAGGGTGCATAGGTGAGGGCAGATCCGTTTCATCCAGCATTTGCCGAATATCTATTTCAATGCCAGTAGCCATCGACGAAATGGGTACATCATTGTATAACCCCTCAAAAGGATTTTCGCTATAGTCCCCGATGATTTCCATCATCCAAAATACCCAGGAGCCAATTACTGAGAAAGGAATAGAAAGCCAAATCCAATAGCTCTGCTTCATTCCGACAAAAACATCTAACATTCCAAATGGTAGCAACAGAATGAATAAGACCACAAAAAAGTAATTCACTGTAGCATATTGACGAGGGAAGGGAAAGTTTTTGATGCGCTCAGATTTACCTTGCAAGGCATAAAACTCGGTGATCAAAGCTTGCATTTCCAAGTGACGGAAATGCTCGATTGTTCCCGATTGCCTTAGTT
>JBPCUG010000823.1:0-8699 GCA_051011275.1 Cyclobacteriaceae bacterium
TCTCTAAGCAATGCCTAACTACGTGAGATCCAATAAAACCCGCCCCACCCGTTACTAATGATATCTCCATTTTATAAATTTTATTTAGAAGTATAAACTATATTTTCATGGATATTAAATTCGAAAATCACATTTAAAAGCTCTAAGTAAATGCTCCCACTTAGGTTTCTGAAATATATATGATGCCAACTTTAGAGCAACGAAGTAAAAAGAAATATAGAGTCTCAAAATGGGTTACTCCCGAATTGGTAGTATATCTTTGTAAGCACAGGAACTATTTTTTTGCGAAGTACTGTATCTCTAGCCTTTGCCTGATCACCTATTCCGGCCTTTGCCAAGGCACTTTACCCGCTTCTTGAAGATGCTGCATCAGTAAGTTGTTTAACTCCTGAAATTTTTCAGGCTCCTGATCGATCAGGTTATTTGACTCCGAAGGATCCTGTACGATATTATATAGTTCCTGTGGCCCGAAGGGACTATTTTGTAGAAGCTTCCAATCATTCAATTCCAAGGCTTGAATAGTCAATCCTCCATACCGCTTGCCGCCCTCCCGACGAACATAATACAAAGGTCGATCGGCATCATCCAGAGTACCCCCTTTCAAAATCGGCAAAAAACTTTTGCCCTCAATAACATGATCAATAGTGCCTTGGGCTGCCTCCACTAGTGTTGGATATATGTCCATAGTGACGGCTTTATAATCTGAAACTGCACCTGAAACAATTCCACCATTTTTCCACACCACGCAGGTTGGTACTTTAAGTCCTCCCTCGTAAACTGATTGTTTGCCATCTCTGAAAGGTCCGTTGTTGGCTTCATCTCTCAGTAAGCCTCCATTATCGCTTGAAAAAACAATAATGGTATTATCGTATTCGCCCGATTCCTTTAAAGCTTGGATGACCTTTCCAATTCCGTAATCCAAGTGCTCGATGAAGGCCACTAGTCTGGCTCGTTTTGTAGTTAAGAGAGGTGCTCTGTTTTGAACCTTAGCCAACCAGTCTTCCGGAGGTTGCACCGGAAAATGAGGCGCATTGTAAGCCAGATAAAGAAAGAAAGGCTGCTCCTTCGGGGCCCGGTCTTTGATGTAGTCAACAGCCCAGGTAGTGAAAAGATCGGTCGCGTGACCAGGTGGATCGATGACCTCCTCGTTCTTGCGCATGTAGTTGACATCATGCCTCCTCTTTTTCCAATAGTCATCCATCATATCACCTAACCAACCGTGAAAAAAATCGAATCCCCTTTCTGTTGGAGTATTTGGTGTTTCTAATCCCAAATGCCACTTGCCAATCAATGCAGTATGGTACCCCTCATCATGCAATTCATCTGGCAGCAACCTGATTGAAGTATCAAGAAAACCCCAATTATTTTCTTTATGAGTTCTAATCACTCCGGGGACGCCAACCATATCTGGATAACGACCGGACATCAATGAGGCTCTAGTTGGAGAACAAACCGGGCAATTGGCTTTAAAGTTATCGAATCTCATTCCATCAGCTCTTAAAGAATCAATATTAGGTGTCTGCAAATCTTCGGTTCCGTAATACGAAACATCATGATATCCTTGATCATCAGTAAGAATAAGTAGCATATTTGGTTGATCCTCATTTCTTGTGACCGGACTGCTATCTCTCTCCTTTTCTTCGCTTTGGCTGCAAGACAAGAATATAGTGGGTAACAGAAGTACTAGGATAAACTGCTTCAGAAACATTTGCATTTGCCTTATGTTAGACTGCATTAAGAAGTTAAGAAGCGCCCAGTTTCTCATAGAGTGGCTGCAGATCAAGTTGGTCATTTAGCTGTTTTTGTAACTGTATCAACTGTTCAAACATTAGCTTCACCTGATCTTGATAAGCTGGGTCGGTCGCCAAATCGGTCATCTCTTTGGGATCTTTTCCCAGATCAAATAGTAGCACTTTTTCAATCTTAGGATAAACGATCAATTTAAAGCCATCTTTTCTGATCATCCGCTGCCAATCAATATAGCCTCCATATATTGCATCATACGGGCCTTGTTCCTGCTCTCCCCTCACCATTCCCATAAGGCTGTTGAACTCAACATAGTCCGGCTTCTCAACCCTGGCCAGGTCTAGTGAAGTGGCCATTATATCCTGTCAATAGATATCTGCATCTATCGTTTTACCCTTAGGTACATCCGGACCAGTGATCATAAAAGGGACACGAATACTGTGATCAAAAAGGCTTTGTTTACCTAACAGTCCATGCCTGCCAGTAGCTAATCCATGATCGGCGGTGAAAAAGATATAAGTATTATCCATCTTACCGCTACTTTCCAGCGAATCCAAAATAATGCCCACCTGATGGTCCAAATGAGTGATGATCGCGTAGTACTCCTGGATGTGTTTTTTGATCGCATATTCGGTACGGGGAAAAGGAGCCAACGCTTCATCTCTTAAATCGGGCCCATTGCCAATACTGTCTTTATAAGGATACTCAGGCAACCAGCTTTCAGGCAAGTCGATGTCATCCACTGGATACATATCCAGATACTCCTGGGGAGCCTGCCTTGGATCGTGGGGTGCGTTAAAGGCGAGATACATAAAGAAGGGCTGATCGCTACCTTTAGCCTTGTCAATAAATATCAACGCGTCATCCTTCAACACTTCACTCCAATGTTTGCCGCCTTCCCAAAACCCTTCAAATGCAGGATCTGTGGGTGACCAGGATGTATCTTTTTCACTCAGAGGGCGGTTGTAACCTATAGGCATTTGACTGAGAGTACGATCCATGAACCGTTCTTTTATTCGTGGCGTATTCCAAGCATCCGATGGCATACCTGGTCGTATGTGCACTACACTCTGGAACACTTGGTCTGCCTTTGCATCCACATGCCACTTTCCGGTCATGTAGGTCTCGTAGCCTTGGCCTTCTAATAGTTTTCCCCAGGTCTTATCCAGACCCTGGCCCTCTACCCACTCTTGACGGAATTCATTTACGTTCCATACCGAACGTCCGGAAATAATCATTGCTCGTGAAGCCATGCACACAGCTCCATTCCAAGCACCCATATTGTAAGCATGTGAAAAGGTGGTGCCATTATGGACTAGTCGATCCAGGTTCGGTGTTTGGATCTCCTCGTTCCCCAATGCTCCTATTGCCTTATAGGTAAGATCGTCAGCAAAGATAAACACAACATTTGGCGGGCCTTTGGGTACCTCCTTTGGTGGTGTAGCGCAGGCAGCTGCTATAGCAATTAATGGTATTAAAAACTTCTTCATATGATTTAAGAGTAACTTTTCAATTCTGGATGAATTTAGTCAGGATTTTCGTAAACGCAATCTTAAACTGTCTTGCCTCTATTAATTCAGGTTGGTGGATGAATAAAGAAACTAGTACTTTTTTTATATTTGCATCAACTATAAAGCTTACAAAGCCGCAATCACTAATCTGTCGAGGGTCCCCATATGAAATTCAAATTCTGGATTACTTGTATCCTGTGGCTGTTTATGCTCACCCAATTGCGTGCTGATCCCATCAAGAAAGCGCTTAAATCTTACTATAAACAGAAATACGAAACCGTTGAAAAGCTGCTGGTCAAGTCTTTATCTAAAGACAGCTTAAACCCTGGAGCCAAGTACACTTATTCGCTACTATATTCCAACCAAAGCTTTTCGCGATTCCACATCGACTCGGCCCATTATTATATACTATCGGCAATCCGAGATTATGGCCGATTGGATGAAAAACGATTGGCCAAGGCAGCTAAAATACCTCTCGAGTATAGCACTTTACAGACCCAAGGCAACTATGTAGATAGCTTGGCTTTTGATCGTGCAAAGTTCAAGGATTCTCTTGCTGCCTATATATATTTTATCGAGCAATATCCTGAAGCAATACAACTGCCTGAAGCTATCATTCGCCGGGATGAGCTGGCTTATCAAAAAGCTGAAGAGATAAATACTTACCAAAGCTTTTTGAATTTTATACAGCAGTACCCTGAAGCCCTGCAGGTACCGGAAGCACAAACGCAATATGACCGCTTGCTGTTTCAAGATCAGGTAGGTGGTGGCAGGTTAGATGATTACGTAAATTTCATTACTAAATATCCACTAAGTCCGTACCGTCAAGAAGCAGAAACTCAAATTTTTGAAATAAGTATTAGTGATGGCCTACCAATGAGTTTCTTAAAACACATCCAGGACCGGCCGGCAAGCAGTGCCAATGCCTTGGCTCGAGATATGCTTTTCCATTTGGTTAAGAATAATCCTGCATCCGAAGTGTGGGGTCAAACAAACTGGATGAATGACTCCTTACGGATGGTAATGAGTTTGGACAGTCTACGGCTACACCCAATTTATGAAAATGGCGAATATGGTTTTGCTCAAGCAAATGGGGAGTTAGTGCTTCCGCTTTCCTTTGACTCTCTAAGCCAAAAATATCTCTGCGGAAATATTGGTGATGATCTGCTCTTAGTATATCAAAATAAGAAATGGCTTTGGATTACCAGGACTGGGGCAATCTGGATCTCTGGAGATTATGAGGAGATCGAGGATATTGGTTATGGGTTTCTGAAAATTGAAAAAGATCAAAAATTTGGTTTGTGGCATAAAAGTGGAGCCAAGATATTGGATACCCTTTATCAAGATATCGATCTGCTGCAAGGTCGGTTTATCACCTTCCAGCAGGATGGGCTGTGGGGTTTAGCCACTTTGACGGGTCGGGTTATTTTTGAACCAATTTACATCTCCATTAAGTTTAATGGTCCGGTTGTAACTATTCAAAAAGAAGATCTAGTAGCCGCGGTATACCCAGCCAAATTAGCTGCTGCCGCCAACCAAGAACCTTTGTCATTGGACTTTACTTTTGAAGAGGTTGAATGGCTAGACGATCATCATTTAAGGGGGTATTATGAGGATCAAGAGGCCCTGATCTCAGATAGATTCAATATACCTCTTGGTCCACAGAGGATATATGATAGTTATCAAGGTTGGTATATGCAATCCGATCAAGGTATCCGGTTTTTTAACTCCAACTTGCATATCGATTCGCTTTATGAGGACATAGTTAACAGTCCTTGTTGGTTGGGCTTGAAAAAGGACGGGCGCTGGCAAGTGTATGATAGTTCGCTGGTTCAGGCAACTGAGCATTATTATGATTCTGTAGCTTTGCTGGGTAACCAAATGCTTTACCTCACTAAAGGTGATAGTACTTTTATACAATTCAAAAACGGTCAAATTAAATTGCTCAAACCAACAGACAAGATCACGCTTTGGCCTGGAAAATCAGCCAGACCCCAAAGTAAGTCAGATGATTTAATATTGATCTCGTCGGATCGCAATTGGCAAAGGGTATATAATAATCTCGGCCGCATGATTTACCGTACCCAATATTATAACCTGCGTCCATTGAGCAATGATTACTTTGAAATCGAGCGAAACGGTCGCAAAGGACTGGTAGATCTTAATGGTAAAATGGTGTTGAAAGCCCAATACAGTGGCCAAAGTGCCGGGAGTGGACCCGGAATTTCTCTATTAAATCGGGGTACATTTGGTTTGTTTACTACTGAAAGGTCCTTAATAAAACCTCAGTTTGAAACCAAATTGGTTCAAATGGGCCCGGACCTCTTTCTGGCTGCGAAAAATGGGATGAAGGGCCTGATAAATAGTAGAAATAAAACGCTGCTACCTTTCGAGTACAATCACATTGAGCAATGGAATGACAGTACCTATTTAATAAAGCAAGGCAAGAACTACCAGCTTTATAACCTGGCCAAAAAAGAAACGGTAGATCAGGAAATTCAGTTGCTTGAGTTTATCAAAAGCAACGGTCAGGAAAAGGTGATCATCTTTAAGAAAGAGACCGGGTATGGTGTGAGAAGCAATGTGCATGGTGAGATCATAGCACCGGAGTACGATGATATCATAAATTTAGGCTCAGCCGACAAGCCTGTTTATTTTACTGAAAAACGTATACCGGAAGCAGACTATTATGTAATACTTTACTATAACCAATCAGGTGAAATAGTCAGAAAGCAAGTATTCGAAGAAAAGGATTATGACAAGATCCTTTGCTACTAGATCTTACTTAAAGCGTTTGATCTCACCACTTTTGACTCTATCCAAATAGCTTGCTAAATCTTTCTTAATCTCAGGAGCCATTATATATAGGCCCAATACGTTAGGTATGGCCATGGCGAAGATCATAGCATCACTGAAATAAAAGACACTAGTCAAAGGTAATACCGACCCAATCACTACAAAAACACAGAAGATAGTTTTGTAGACAATATCATTAATACGGCTCTCACCAAATAGATAGGTCCAGCTTTTCAACCCATAATATGACCAGGAGATCATGGTGGAAAGGGCAAACAAGATCACTGCAACTAGCAGCACGTAGGGGAACCAGGTAATGGTAGATGCAAATGCTCTAGAGGTCAAAGAGACGCCTTCCGTTTCATCGGGGTCAATTGAACCGGTAATGATGATCACCAAAGCTGTCATAGTACAAACTACAACTGTATCAATAAATGGCTCTAATAAAGCGACAATGCCTTCACTGATAGGTTCATCTGTGCGAGCGGCCGAGTGAGCAATAGAAGCGGATCCGACACCCGCCTCATTTGAGAACGCAGCTCTTTGAAAGCCAACGATCAAAACACCTACAAAACCTCCAGCCATTCCTTTGGCCGAGAAGGCACCTGAAAATATAGACCCAAAGGCTTCAGGTATCATGGTAAAATTCGCCAAAAGGATAAAGACCGCAGCCAGTAGATAAATAGCTACCATAAAGGGCACAATTTTTTCAGTTACCCTGGCAATGCTTTTGATCCCGCCGATAATGATCAATGCTACCACCGCGGCCATTATGGCACCAAAGATCCATTCCTGGCCGAAAAGAAAACTATTCTCACCACCAGTTACACTTACCAACTGCTCTGTGGCTTGATTTATTTGAGACATATTACCCCCACCAAAAGAGCCGCCAATACAGAAGATGGCAAAGATAACTGCACATATTTTTCCCAAAGGCCCCAACCCGCGCTTGGTCAGCCCTTTACTCAAATAATACATTGGCCCTCCGGATACAGACCCATCGGCATGCACATCGCGGTACTTCACCCCCAATGTACACTCCACAAACTTGGAGGACATGCCCAAAAGCCCAGCAAGGATCATCCAAAAGGTAGCGCCCGGCCCACCTAGGGAAACAGCAATAGCCACTCCGGCAATATTACCCAAACCGACGGTTCCCGAAAGAGCAGCAGTCAAAGCCTGAAAGTGTGAAACTTCACCAGGATCTGCCGGATCGTCGAATTTACCTCGCACTACATCTATAGCATGTTTGAACCCCCGAAGGTTGATAAATCCCATGTAAATAGTGAAGATGGTAGCCCCTACTAACAACCAAATTATCACAAAAGGCATTTCTATCCCTTTACCTAATGGGACGGACGTAAAAATCACATCACCTATCTTAGTCCAGATGTCGCGTTCATCTACAGCCGCAGCTTCTTCAGCCTCTTGTGCATAGCTGGCCAGGGAAAAGATCACAAAAAGTAGGGAAAGCAATACCTTCTTCATACTATCGGGTTTTGATGGATTATCAACGCAAAATAGAAAATATAAAGGGAATTCGTAAAATTTTTAACTATTCAACCAATAATCAAGCCATCTTGTTGGCATTCATCTGTCCTGCCAATATTGCGATCCCTTCTGAAAAGGTATGGGGTTTGTAACCTAACTCTGATTCGGCTTTGGCAATGACAAAACCGGTTTTCAATGGCCTCTTTGCCGGTTGGGTAAACTTTGTACTGTCAGTTCGTTTGATTAATTCTTTATCTAGATCAAAGTATCCAGCGGTTTCTCTGGCCATTTGAAAAGGTGTAATAAAATCACTTCCGGCAATATGATATATTCCTGCTGCCTGCCTTTCAAGAGCCAGCCAACAACCCTGGGCTAAGTCCTCTACGAGTGTTGGCGTGCGCCATTGATCATCTACTACCTGAATGGTCTTATTTTGTTCCAGACTTTCTTTTACCCACAAAATAATATTTGAACGGCTCATATTTGGTAACCATCCATAGACCAAAATAGTACGGAGAATGGCTGACTCAGGCGCAATATCCTCCACAATCATTTCCGCAGCCAACTTGCATTCTCCGTAGTAATTAACTGGAGCTGGGGTAGCCTCTTCATCATATGGTCCAGCTGTCCCATCAAAAATAAAATCCGTGGACATATGGATCAGATAGGCGCTAACACTTTTGGCCGCTTCGGCTACATGGCGTGTCCCGTTTACATTTACATTTAAGCAGCTCTTCCGATCTTGTTCGCATTTGTCTACTTGGGTCATTGCTGCGGCATGGATTACAGCTTGTGGCTGCAGCTGAACTATGATCGATGAAACCTGACTATTATTGGTAATGTCCATCGAATGGTAGGTGACTCCCGATGGCAACGCAAACCTCGATGGCCCTTGAGATGTGGCTATCACTGTAGTCTTGGAGCTAAGCAGCTGTACGAGTTTCTGGCCAAGCAATCCGTTGGCCCCGGTAATCAGTACCTTCATCGCTTACTCTTCATACTGATATCCGTACAACTTGGTGATCTTCTTCTTTTTCATCTCCTCAACCACAATGGTCATTGGTATGTCTTTCTTTGGCTTGTTTGCAAAACCGGTCTCTTGGTCAGCAATAGCATCTATCACCTCCATACCGGAGATCACCTGGCCAAATACCG
>JBPCUG010000824.1:0-2579 GCA_051011275.1 Cyclobacteriaceae bacterium
GACTCTATACCGTACCAACCGGTATAACCGGATTCTTTGCTCATGTTAATCATCTTTGCTGTCAACTCTTCGGTAGGCTGGTTACGATAGGACATTCCCAGCGCCCAAGGAAGGGTTTTCTTCAAATACTCATAGTTATCAAAGTCATCAGTTGGTCTCCTCCAATCCGGATAAGTACCGAAGCTAGGATTGTTCACTTTTTTCATCAGCTGGACCATCCAATCGGGATCATTTGAAACTCCGCCATGATTTTCGATCACAATTTTAATATCGGCTGTATGTGCATATTCAAGCAGCAATTGGTACGATTCGGTAGCCCATTCCAATGCTTCCGTCTGATCAACATCTTTTGGCCCACGACAATTAGTGCGAACAGCCTGACATTCCAAATAATGGGCTATGTCGACCCATTTTTTATGATTGGTCACAAATTGTTTTCTTAGATCAGATGTCGGTTCGCAGCCATCCCCCTCGGCGTCCACCATGATCAGTACCATCTTTACTCCATGATCGGCAGCATTTTGTTTGAGTTGGTTCAGATAGTTAACCGTAGGGACCTCAAACAAAGTGTTGACAAATTCAATCCCATTCAATCCGAAATCTTGGCGAGCAATTCTAGGGAAATCGAGGTTTTTCCATTTGCCTTCCCTTATTTCCTCTACCAGCGCCCACTGGGCCAGTGAGATATCATCTTTGGTTTTACTTTGTTTGTTCATAGCTTCGGACATATTGTAAATAGATGTAGTAAATAAAGTGGCACCGCTCCATTGAGCCGACTTCTTTATAAATCCCCTGCGCGTGGGATCAAGTTTATAATCATTTTTATGTGGCATTCTAGTTGAATTAATATTGCTTACAATTCCCAGCCGGGTCGGTATTCTCTGGTCAAGTATTGATTGGCCTCTGCATCATTGGTTATTTTCATATTCTCCGCATCGTAGATTACCTGCTTGTTTGATCGCAAAGCCACTGCTGCCAGATTTATGGCTTCAGTTACACATCCTGCATTCAGAAAACTCCCTGGCGATTCCTTATTATTTTTAATAGATCTGATCCAGGTATCAGTACTCTCTTCACGTTCGAATTCTGCCAGTACCTTTTTACCTTGATAAGATTGCATTTTAGCTGAAGGGATCATCTCAGGCTTCTCACCTCTAAATCCAGCCAATATCTTTCCTTTGTCTCCGACAAACATCATTCCTTCCGTTGGGATCTCGCGGTTGTCCTGCTCAAGTTCTTCAGGTGTGAAAGGTTTCATACCGCCATCGTACCATAAGAGATCAAATGCTGGAATTGTGTTTTGCTTCGGAAACTTAAGCTTTACAAGACTTGAATGCGGAAAGGCAACCTTGTTATCTACCCACTTGCATACGTTATCAACTACTGTACGAGTGGTGGTTCCATAAGCTTTTCCACTGACCGGTGGTTTGTCAATACCAAAACTTTGAAATAACGGGAACAAACTGTAATGACCCATGTCGGCTATACTGCCTCCTCCAAACTCATACCATCCGCGAAATACATTGTGGGTATAATTTGGATGATAAGGCCGGTCAGGAACTGTGCCCAACCATAAATTCCAGTTAAAACCATCAGGGATAGGAGGAGTGTCAGTAGGATTAGTTGTCCATTGTGGCCAGACTGGTCTGTATGACCAGTTATGGATTTCCTTCAGAGTGCCAATTGCCCCATCGTTGATCCAAGATAAGATCAAGTCATACTCTGGTCTTTCTGCCCAGGCGAGCAAATGAGTTTTCACTCCAGTTCGACGAGCAGTTTCAATAGTGAGTCTGCCTTCGGCAATGCGGTTGGCAATCGGCTTATGAGTGATTACATGCTTCCCCTTGTTCATGGCCATAATGGCAATGGTAGCATGCAAATGATCAGGGGTCATGATCTTAACAACATCAATGTCTTTTTCCTTCTCTAACAACACTCGGAAATCCTCATAGGAGGGACATCCACTATATTTTCCTGATGGCTTGTTTTTAGCATAGTACTTTTCGATATACTCTTGGGCCACATCACGCCCACCGGCGATCCCTCTCACTTTAGCGCCCCACCCAGGCTCTCCAAGTGCTTTTCGTATATTGTCTCTGATACCATTAGGGGACCAATCGAGGTAGTCAGTAGAATATTTGTTTGGATCGCAAACGGCTGCTACCTGAATTTCTGGGTTCTCAAGCATACTTGCCATTTCTCGAAGGCCCTGAGTTCCACACCCTATATTTGCAACGTTAATTTTATCCGACGGTGGGATTTTACCGGAACCCGCAATCACATGACTGGGAACTATGGAAATAGTGGCAGCGGTTGCTGACAGATTGTTTATAAATTTTCTGCGATCGATATTTTTGTGTGTCTTCATTGGTAGTGCTGATAACAATTCAAAAGCTGATGTGCCAGCTATCTCAATTTAGCAATATCACTATAGAGAAGCAATAATTGCTTAAACGACTACCGAGTAAAAAAAAGAGCGAACCATATTTCAGGTTCGCTCTTCTTCAAATCCATGGCTTAACTGACTAGTACGTTCTGTAGAAATTTCTGATTTTATGCGTGACCTGTCGGTAGATGGG
>JBPCUG010000825.1:0-4006 GCA_051011275.1 Cyclobacteriaceae bacterium
CTTCATAGGAGCTGTCACTTCTCCCCGTTTATCATAGGCTAGCACCTCGCCTTCATTTACCGGCTGAAAGTTGTTATAACCAGGAAGCATTTCAAAATGATCTTCATCTTCTATCCAATGATGGTACAAGACTTTAATATGACTAGGCAATCCATCTGAAAATGAGTCCAATATTTCCTTGTAGCCCAACAATGAATCGGGGGATGATTCAACTACACCTGCGGCATTAAGCAACTCCCATATGCCGGCCACATGTAGTTGTACTGCTTCTGGGCTTCCGATCATTCCTCCCTCAAATGCAAAGGAAAGAAATCCACGATCATGCATAAATTTTAGCAAAGTGCCTTTAAGGTATTTGTCCAGATCGATTACCACTGGTTGCTTAAGAGATTTTACCACCGGATTATGAGCCTCGTCTTCAGGGATCACAATAAAATTTCCAGTATCGGCAGAAGTGGCATGGAGATCCACCAAAACTTTGGTCTTGTAGGAATCGGTATTATACTTTTCAATCGCTTGCCAAAGGGCTTGCAGTTCAACGTCTTCTGCCTTAGTATGATGCGATTCAGGTAAATAGTTTAATCGGCCATTTTCCCAACATCTATTTAGATCATAGTCGATGTATCTGGCGTTCTTTGCTAAGGCTTGCAAGTTACCGGCAATACCAACCAATGTGGCATTTACCTGGATGCGATGAATATTGATTTGATGGAAAATTTCGAGAATAGCTTTGACCCCTGCTGCCTCATTCCCATGAACACCTCCTATCAAAATGATCAGTGTATCGGAGTGATCATTTTCAATGGCTCCTAAAATTCGCTTCATTCAGTACTAAGATACTTGCTTTGGACTCTTGCCCATTCTTCTTAATAGAGCGTCGGTAATGTTGAGAAAATCCGACTCTACTATTATCCCCACTAATTTATGATTTTTTACTACAGGGATACAACCAATCCGGTGTTTTTTGAGTAGGTCCATAGCCTCCATTATAGAAGCCTCCGGGGAAATAGAAATTGGGTCTTTCACCATCAGCTCTTTGATGGATTTAGTCTTTCTTGATTCCATCTTACACTTTCGTGCAAAGTACCGCAGCAATATGCGATTGGTGATCAAGCCAATCAATTTTCCTTTGTCATCCTCGATAGCGATATACCTGATCCTCTGCCAATCCATAATATCAGCAGCTAATTCTGGGATGTCGTCTTTGTGGACGGTAAAAATATCTGTGGTCATGAACTCTTCCACCAACAAAGAAGCCGGCTGCCAATCTGCCAGATCGCTTGAACCAGCCAGCTTCCATTGGTGTACCGGCTTGCCCTTTTTTTGATTCTTTAGCATTGCAGAGGATAAAGCTACACCAACCTCTTCTCTTTTAGTTTCCTTGATCAGCCGGCCAAAAGAGTTCAAAGCCCATTGCGTTCCATTTTGGCGGCTGGCATTCCGCTCTTCGATAACTCCCAAATAGCGATCGATATCTTTCTTGTGGACTTTGCATTTTTCCAGCCCCTTTCTGGCTAGTGGAAGCAACTCATCTTTGATCAATTTGGAAGTAGGTATCTTATTACCCTTCATCCAGGTCAACTCGGTATCCATACCCGATCGGGCCGCAGCAATAAAGTTAGACTTGGCATCTTCGAAGCTCATCAGTTTGGTCACATCCTTATATTTCTGATCTGCTCCGGTCATTAAGCCAATCCAAAAAGCCGCATTGGCCACTTCATCTATTACACTGGGGCCAGCAGGTAGACACCTATTTTCAATCCGTAGATGAGGTTTAGCATTGGGGCTTATGCCATAGCAGGGCCGGTTCCAGCGATAAACTGTTGAGTTGTGAATTGTCAATGCTCTAAGCTTAGGTGTTTCGCCTTGGTCCAGTTGCTTCATTACGTCATGATCAATTTTAGACATAAGCATCACTCGAAACCGGGTGATATCTTCGCGATAGATCTCCAAGACTGACTCTTTAAGCCATTGATTACCAAAAGTCACCCTAGGGCTCCTATCCCTAAGATGTTCGCTTGTTACCCGAGTATCTACTGACTGTGTAAAGAGAGCCACTCTGGTTTCGTTCCATAGTCTTTTACCAAATAATAAAGGAGAATTAGAGGCAATGGCCAATACCGGCGCGGTGATAGCTTGGGCCAGGTTATATTTTCTTACAAAATCCTCAGGATTAACCTGTAGATGTACCTGAAAACTGGTATTACAAGCCTCCAAAAGGGCTGAGTCATGTTTTACGTTGAGCTCATCAATACCGGTCACCTTAAGCTCGTAGATCTTCCCTCTCAGTTTATCAATCGCCTTTATAAGCGCATCATACCTTTTTAGAGGTGTCAGGTTTTCCAATCCTAAGTCAAACTTGCGGATGGTCGGTAAGATGCCAGCGATGATGATATTCAAATCCAGCTCCTTTGCCGTATCACGAAGCTTATCGATGGTGTAATCTATTTCCTTTTCTAATTCGGAAAAGCAGCTTTTGGTGAGCGGTAAGGGATCGAAATTTGCCTCGATATTGAACTTAGCAATCTCAGTGGTATAGCGTTCGTCAGCGACTTTCTCCAGGAGCTCCATGGAAAACGGAGCAGGCTTAAAGTGCTGGTCCACAATGCACATCTCCTGCTCAGCACCAATCTTAATTGGACTGCGGTCAAACCAATCCTCTTCCAACATCCGCTCTAGCGCTTCAATATCTCTTAGCAAGTGTTGTGTAAAGTTATTTAACTGCCTCTGATTCGTGACGAGCTTAACGTCCAGTTCCCCCATATCTGTTTAGGTTAATTACTTTCAAAATAAGCCTAACAATCCACTTATCAAAACAGTCTGGTTCCTGGTTTCTCGTTCCCAGTTCCTGTTTGTTAATTGAAAGTTGCTCATTCTTCATTGATCTTGCTGGTTCCTAATGACTGACTTTCGGTGGTCGATCGTCAGTGGACTGTGGACTAATACTTTCTACTTTATACTTTCTACTTTATACTACGAATCCTATCTTTGCCCGGTATGAGCGATTTAATTTCAGAACTTCGATGGCGTGGATTGGTCCACGATAAAATGCCAGGCATTGAAGAACAGTTGGCCAAAGAACTTACCGCAGGATATATAGGCTTTGATCCAACCGCCGACTCCCTGCATATTGGAAGTTTGGTGCAGATCATGCTTTTAGTGCACCTACAGCGAGCTGGTCATAAACCTTATGCTTTGGTTGGAGGCGCAACAGGAATGGTAGGAGATCCTTCCGGTAAGTCTGCCGAAAGGAATTTACTAAGTGAAGAGGTACTGGAATACAACCAAGAATGCGTAAGAAAACAGCTAGCTCGATTTTTGGACTTTGACTGTGGCGACAATTCAGCAGAGATGGTCAATAACTATGATTGGTTCAAAGAGGTTGGCTTCATCGAGTTCTTGAGAGATGTAGGGAAGCATATTACTGTTAGTTACATGACAGCTAAAGAGTCGGTAAAAAAGCGCTTGGAAACCGGGCTTTCTTTTACAGAGTTTTCCTATCAGCTATTGCAGGGATATGATTTCTATTGGCTCTATGAAAACAAAGGGGTCAAGTTGCAAATGGGTGGCTCCGATCAGTGGGGAAATATTGTCACCGGAACAGAACTAATCAGACGCAAAGCCGGAGGAGAGGCTTTCGCCTTAACTTCTCCATTGGTTACTAAAGCCGATGGCTCGAAGTTTGGCAAAACGGAGCAAGGAAACGTCTGGCTCGATGCTGAAAAAACTTCTCCCTACCAGTTCTATCAATTCTGGCTAAACTGTTCAGATGAAGACGCGACAAACTTCATCCGTATTTTTACCTTGATGGACCAAGGTGAAATCGAAAACTTGGAAAGGGAACATCAAGAGGCTCCTCACCAGAGGGCTTTGCAAAGGGCCTTGGCCAGGGACATCACAGTTAGGGTACATTCCGAGGCCGATTACAACACCGCAGTTAAAGCTTCGCAGATATTATTTGGCAAATCAACCACCGAAGACCTCAGTAGTCTGGACGAAAAAACTT
>JBPCUG010000826.1:0-4555 GCA_051011275.1 Cyclobacteriaceae bacterium
GTCTAGATCTTGAGCTACCAGATCATCCATTGCTCGATAAACTTCATCGTCGGTTTCCCCTAAACCCAACATCATACCAGACTTGGATCGCTTACCAAACTCCTTGATCCGCTTCAATTCTTCAAGGCTGCGATCGTACTTCGCCTGTGGCCGTACCTGGCGGTAAAGCCTTTTGATAGTTTCCATATTATGGGAGACTACTTCCTGTCCAGCACCGATCATTCTATACAAAGCTTCCCAATTACCTTTTACATCAGGGATCAATGTTTCAATCGTGGTCTCAGGTGAAAGTTCTTTTACTTTAACTACGGTTTGATACCATATTTCAGCTCCACGGTCCTTGAGTTCATCTCGATTGACAGATGTGATCACGGCGTGCTTCACTTTCATGAGTTTGATTGCCTCCGCCACCCTTTGGGGTTCTTCGACATCGTATTCCGGAGGTCTGCCAGTAGCAACTGCGCAAAACGAACAACTACGCGTACACACATTTCCCAATATCATAAAAGTTGCCGTACCAGCGCCCCAGCATTCTCCTATATTGGGACAATTGCCGCTTTCACAAATAGTATGAAGCTTATGGTCATCCACCAGCTTTCTTACCTTGGCATACTCCATACCAATGGGCAGTTTCACCCTTAACCAATCTGGTTTTTTGGGCCGTGGGGATTTTTCAATTACCGGCAGTTCAATCATCTTATCATCCATCGATAAGCAAATTTACAAAGAAATAAACAATACTTAGAGCTATCGGCGACGGCCGTAAAATAAGGTGACAAAAAAGGAAGTGAATAGCTGTTTGTTATCTGCGTTAGGTACCAAAATGACTTTGTCGGTGAATGCTTCCAGAGCAAAACCCACCTCCAGGCCTGAGACATTAGATTTAAAAGTGCCAAACTCAAAACTCATGGCTGGTTTGATATTAGCTCCAAATTTAACTTCCGATTCTCCTAATCCTTGTAAGATGTTTCCGGTGCCTAGTACACTATTAAAATTCGTATGTACATCTGGATTGTACTGCACCGCCTCACCATTGTTTACTTGGATATAATACGGAGCCACCACACCAATTGAAGGGCCCCCAGCCAGGATGCCGTGGATCTGCAGACCTTGAAAAGAAGCCTTTTTGAAAAGAACCACTTCCCGGCCATATTGTAATCTGAAGCTATAAAGATAGTTTTGCTTTCCCCAGATAAAAGAGTTGCCATTAAGAGGGTTAGAAATTCGAGCTTCCCTTGGATGCTTGACATTCATTACTTCCAACCCATATGTTTGGAACATTCGATCACTTATAGCTATACTCTTTTTTAAGATAAATCCTCCGATAAGCCCACCATTGGTATTTTTATTTACCCCCCAAACAAATTCTGAGGTGTAATCATAGTCCCCTTCCTGTTGTGCCATAGCGGGGAGGAACAGGAGTCCGAAAAGAAGGACAAGTAGTGATTTGGCGGTTGTTTTCATTAAATTCAAGAAAATAAAGTTAATGATTAATCGAATAACACAAAAACGATCCTAATAGTTTATGACTACCATTACATCCTCATATTCAGGGCAATTAAGAACACAAGCAGTGCATGTTGCCTCTTCAAGTGCTATAATAACTGATGCTCCCACTGATAATCACGGCCGCGGCGAAGCATTTTCACCTACTGACCTGGTTGCTGCTTCTTTAGGTAGTTGTATGATGACGGTTATGGGCATTGAAGCGGCCAAAGAAGGTATCAGCCTGGATGGCCTTAAGATAGAGATCACTAAAATCATGGCTTCCAACCCCAGACGGATTAAGGCGATTCAACTGAATTTCACCTGGCCCCATCCAAATGCAACCAAAGACCAGCTTGAGAAATTAAGGGAAATTGCTATTTCATGCCCCGTAGCCTTGAGTCTACATCGAGAACTTGCCCAGGAAGTGACATTTGATTTTTAGGAAAAATAAATTGCTTGTACTAAATCCTTTAAAGTAAGGTAGTTAATACCACCGTGGGAGTCATCATATTTACATTCACCCTTGGAGATCAACAACAATTGAGGGGATTCATGACGCACATTATAAACTTTTGCTATTTCATTGGACAATGTCCGGTAGGTGATTAAATCCAAAAAATAGGGTTGTGCCATTTGCATTTCGTCTGTATCCCAGGCCCGTTCGAGCCGATATAGGACCATACTGCTAATAGAGCAGCGGGTACTATGCTTATAGATCAAGATGGGTTGCTGAAATGAGGCCTCATGAATTTCGCTTAGATGAATGGCCTCGGTTAGGTATTGCCAGTTAATCATTCCAGATGTCTCCTTCTTTAGGATCGTATTTAGGTTTTTTGCGTTTTTCCTTCAAGTGTTTTGGCTGGTCGTCATTTTTCTTGGTCTTGCTCCACCATAGCTTTCTCTTCCTGGCTCTTTCCTTTTGAGCGTAGCTGTTTTTAACCTTTCCTCCCCGATATTCGGAACTGGGATGTAGGTCCTGATTTTTGTTCTTTTTGATCTTGTAATTTCCAGCGAACAACTGTTCCTCTTTTGATTGTTTTTTGAAGTCCCTTTCTTTAGCCCCTTTGGATTTCACCTTCATGTTCCCAGCGTATTGCTGGTCCTTTGATAGCCTTTTGAAGGTTCTTTCCTGTCGATTTTCAGTGGGCACTTTTAAATTCCCCGCGTACTGCTGATCTTTGGATAATTTCTTAAAGTCCCTTTCCTTACCCTCTTTGGACTTGAGTTTCAAGTTGCCGGCATAGTCGGCACCGTCCCAATTGGTGATCTTTTTACTTTTTCTTAGATGTCCTTTAAATGTGGTACCGGGTGCAGGTCCGATATCTTTAATTTTTACCTTGCCACCTTTGTTATTATAGCCTCGCTCCCCGTATATAGTCATCCGGCGCCCTCCATTGGAAATGCCGGGAGAAACGGTGCCGGCATACTCGGTGCCTTCAGGCTTCCGGCGCTTTTTGGATACCCTTAAGTTTCCGGAATAGTCTCCTCCATAGTCCCTAATCACCTTTGGTCCGCTTTTCAGATTCCCCTGGTAATCTCCTCCGTAATCCCGGATCACTTTGCGTCCACCTTTCATGTTTCCGCTATAACGTGTTCCCGGGGTACCCGAGATCCTTTTGCTGGATTTTAAATTACCTGCATGATTTGTACCGGCTCCTGGTCCGGTAAAGTTCACGCGTTGGTTGCCTTTGAAATTGGTCCCAAGTGATTGGCGTGGTCGCGGAATTTTTTGAGCTTTCCCATTATTATTATAACCTCGAACTCCATAGATTGTTCTCCGGCCTTCGTTAGTACTTATCCCAGCCTTAGTGCCACCTCGATATTGGGTACCGTCGCTTCCGTTTACAATTGTTTTTGGTCGGCTATTTCCTTTGAAGTTGGTGCCCTGGGTTCCGGCCTGTATAGTTTTAGCCCTTCCGCGCCCCGAAAAGCGAGTACCATCGGCTCCAGCATTTATGCTTTTAGGCCTGTCATTGCCGCTAAAGCGCGTCCCTTCCCCTCCTGTGTTTATGCTCTTTGGTCGATTCCTACCACCAAACCGGGTGCCCTCGGTTCCGGCATTTATAGTTTTGGGCCGGTCTCTACCACTAGAACGTGTTCCTTCCGTTCCGACATTTATCCTCTTGGGTCGGCCCTTTCCTTTATGCTGAGTCCCCTCGGTTCCAGCGTTTATACTTTTGGGTTTGTTGTTACCGCTATAGCTAGTCCCATCAGGACCACCTTTTTTAACTTTTCGCTTTTTGGCTTTGCCTGTTTTTCCTTTCTTCTTGGAAGAGGATTTTTTGCTTACTTGTTCTTGTTTTTTGCCAGTGTCTTTGTCTTGGGCAACGGCCATAGGATTGACCGCACAGACCAGCCAAAAAGTCATAGCTAACAAGGACAGGATCCAAGTAGATCTACCGAATTGTGATAAGGTTTTCAAAAACACCTGATATAACACTCAAAACTAGGAAAATATTCCCATAATGTTGTTTATTAACGATTTAAGAAGGGTATAATTATTACATCCGCAATAATAAATTCAACCTCCTAAATACTTCTGAGAGGTACTAAAACAATGTCAAAAGGCCAGCAGTTCATTCAACTTTCCTTCTAATCGTCCTTTTGGTAGGAAATTATCTTCCAGATTTGATGAAAACGGTACAGCTGTATCAAGACTTCCTAAGCGACTAACCGGTGCATCAAGGTGCTGAAAGCAGCTTTCTGAAATCCAAGCAGCAATCTCTCCTCCGATACCCCCAGTTTGGCAATCTTCGTGTAGGATCAATACCCTTCCAGTCTTTTGTACTGTTGTAGCAACTGCTTCCTGATCCCAGGGTAGCAGGCTTCTCAGGTCCAGTACATCGGCATTTATTTCAGGATGGGCCGCTAAAAATTCTCCAGCCCATTGCACCCCCATTCCATAGGTAATAATGGACACATCACTACCCTCTTGTGTCAATTTAGCTTCGCCGATAGGGCAAGTATAATAAGCGTCAGGAATTTCCTCGTTAAGTGACCTGTAGAGAGCTTTATGTTCAAAGAATAACACCGGGTTGGGATCGGCTAAAGCAGATAGCAATAAGCC
>JBPCUG010000827.1:0-2515 GCA_051011275.1 Cyclobacteriaceae bacterium
ATTCTGCAGATTATCCCGGATACATCGCGGAATCTGTAAAGAAGGTAAAGGGAGACAATTTTGCCTCCATGTTCTTAAATGGTGCTTGTGGTAATGTGACACAAGTAGATCACGAGGCAGGGTTTATTGATACCTATCAGGAGTGTCAGCGTATTGGATATATTCTGGGCGTGGCCGCTCTAGAGGCCATCAACAAGGCGGAACCTTTGAAGGATGATAATACTGTGAGTATTTCTAATGAAAGAGTGCCCTTAAAAAAAATGACCATCACTGACCAACAGCTTGCTTGGGCTGAAGAAGTGATGGAGCGTGTAGCCCTCGAGGGCATGCCACCCCTCCAGCCCGATGGCATACCTGACGAAGTATATGCTCAAAAGTGGGTTGAAATGCATAAGGTGCAGGACGAATATGATTCATTGGAAGTGCAAGTGATTCAAATTGGCGAGTTTGCCATAGTGGGTCTGCCCGGCGAAATGTTCAATGAGTTCGGAGTTTATATTAAGAAGAAGTCACCCTTCAAGAATACGATGGTTGTGGGACTGGCCAATGCAGCAGCTGGATATTTTCCTACCAAAATTTCATTCACCCAGGGACCTGAAGGTTTTAAGCCGATGATAACTGGTTACGAGACGACGCCGGGAACCACCTACTATGACATTGGCGCTGGCGAGCTATTGGCCGAATCAGCCGTGCGTCAGCTCCAGCAACTTTTTGAACAATCCATGTAAAACCAATATTGAAATCTCACAAGCATGAGTAAATCGAAATATTCTTTCAAGGAAATTCGGGATGAATTATATAGTGCGGTCATTTCAGATGCGCTGGATTCTTTGGGATTTAGGCACCAGTCCCCTGATTTAGATTTTAGGGCTTATACTGGCATTGATAAAATGGTGGGTAGGGCTAAGACGACTCTTTGGGCCGATATGTTTCATGAAGACCCTAACCCTTATTCGTTGGAATTGAAGGCGGTTGACGACTGCCAGCCTGGTGATATTTTGGTCGCCGCTGCGGGGGGCTCTAATAGGTCAGGTATTTGGGGGGAATTATTGTCGACGGCAGCGAGTAACAGCGGGTGTGTGGGAGCTGTCATTCATGGGGCAACACGTGATATCGCTCAGATTCGAAAAATGCAGTTTCCGGTATTTGCAACGGCCAGCAGTTTGTACGATAGTCTGCACCGACAGCGGGTGATAGATATAGATGTACCTGTAGAGATGGGTGGCGTTAACATTGAACCTGGTTCCTTGATATTTTGCGACGAGGACGGTATCGTGGTTATACCACTGGAATTAGAAGAGGAAGCTGTGGCACGAGCCATGGCTAAAGTTGACGCAGAAAACGTTACTAGAGAGGCCATACAGAATGGGATGAAAGCCACAGCGGCATACGAAAAATTCGGTATTCTCTAACTTTGTAGTTAACTATAAAATTAAATCGGTAAAAGGCAAAAAAGACAAACCTATGCCAACTAGGTTATTGGACATATGGAATAACAATGGATACTTAAACCCAAAAGACACTCTAATGTACCCATTTATTAAAGCGCTCATCAATTGAGGTAAAGTAAGAATTGGAAGCAAGAGAATATTCGTCCAGTTTAGTTCATATTTTGTTACGTGCATCCAGGCAAAAACTAGGCAAGAAATATAGTAAATGCTGGCAAAGTGTTTGCTCCAGAACTTGGTCAAGTTCTCACTTAACAATTTAATATTGACTACTGGATAAGCAATCAATCCTAACAGGATCGAGGTAACTATTCTTATCAAAAAACTCTCATCGACAGCGCTTATCTTCGTATGAAAAACAACTTTGGTTAAAATGTAATAGCATAGCACGCTTGATGATAGCGTCAAGTAAATTGGTTTGAATTTCAATGAAAGTCTAAAAGCAACTTCTTCGACAAAAGGCAGGATCAGTCCTCCCATCAGCAAATAAACCAGAGGAGTAAAACGCTCAGACATATTTCCCTTTTGTATATTTTCAGGATCATATACTAAAGCAAAAAATAAGACAATTGGAATCAAAAATAGTAGTTTTAAAACATACAATCCGATGGTATCGTAAATTTTAAACTTGTTTGACTTTTGGAGATTTTGTTGATTGCTGGGGCTCTTAATAAAGCCGAAAATATCCTTGAATAAAGAAAAGTAGTATTCAGGCTTGATCAAGGGATACTGCATATCCTCAGTTTAGCTATTTGGTTTTGTTAGAGGGTTTATGGCAATCGTATTGCCATAAACCCTCTAACAAAACCATGTGGTATGACATAAATCATTTCCAAAAGAACCATCTTCAACTTACGACCATGAATTGCTGTAAGAAAGCAACCCGATTAAATTAACCGCTTTGGTGATTTTCAATTGCATGGCTGCTACTATGCTATGAACTGCCAGTAATTCTCGATCAATGGGTCTGGTTTTATTGGAACAGTATTTTTTTATGGTATTTTTCGCCTCCCTATAACCGTCATTTTCATAGGTGGCTAAGATGGAGATGGTGTTCTCTTCAGGAG
>JBPCUG010000828.1:0-5473 GCA_051011275.1 Cyclobacteriaceae bacterium
GTTGTAGTATCACCGGCAGACCATTTGGTCATGAATCAAAATCAATTTGCCAAGATCATAATCAAGGCAGTTGGAGAGGCCGCTTCCAGTGACCATATGCTTACCGTAGGTATTAAACCTACCCGCCCTGAGACAGGCTATGGGTATATTAAATACAAAGTGAATACTCGGAGTGCAATCAAAGAAGTGCAGACCTTCACTGAGAAACCGGAGCTTCCAAAGGCCAAAAGGTTCATTAAAAGTGGTAACTACGTTTGGAACTCCGGCATATTTATTTGGGGAATTGACACTATCAAAGCAGCTTTCAAAGAGCACCTTCCCAAAATGGACCAACTCTTTGCCAAAGGACAGGATGCCTATTATACCAAGAAAGAAAGATCCTTTATTAGCAAGATATATTCACAATGCCAAAGTATATCCATTGACTATGGGATCATGGAGAAGGCTGGCAAAGTATATGTGATCTTGGGAGCTTTTGGGTGGTCTGATGTTGGTTCCTGGAATACACTTTATGAAATAAAGAAAAAGGACCGAAACAAAAATGTAGTCCAGGCCAATGCAATGGTATATGACTCGAACGAATGTCTAATCCAAGGGCCTCAAGACCGACTGATAGTTGTGCAAGGATTGAAGGGGTACTTGATAGCTGATTGTGACAATGTGGTTTTGATCTGTGAAAAAGACAATGAGAAGAAATTTCGAGCTTATCTAAAAGATGTTAAAGCGAAGAAACTTACAGCCTATATTTGAGGAATGTTAGGGATTTACTTTTAACAATGACTTCTCAAATGCTGGAGACCATCCGCTGTCTGATGGTTTCAAAAATTACCACAGCACCGGCTACAGAGACGTTTAATGATGCTATTTTTCCGGTTTGGGGTATTGTTACAAGTTGATCAGTTAATTTTAGATAAGCAGGTGATATACCGTCCTCTTCAGACCCCAGCAATAGAGCAGTGGGTCCGGTCAAGTCTACAGAATAAATAGTTGACTCTCCTTTTTCACTACTGGCCACTACTTGTAGCCCACTTTGTCTTAAAAAAGTGATAGTTTCTTTTAGATTGTCCGATCGGCAAATGGGGATAAAATTAAGTGCCCCGGCCGATGCCTTCATCGCATCTTGTCCGATTTGTGCACTACCTCGGCTGGGAATAACCAGCGCATCGACTCCAGCTACTTCTGCCGTTCTGGCGAGGGCTCCAAAATTTCTAACATCTGTTATGCGGTCAAGCAACACCACAAGAGGCACCTTACCTTTGGAGAATGATTCGCTAATAATATGATCAATAGAATGGTAGGTAATAGCAGAAAGAAAACAGATTACCCCTTGATGATTTTTTTTTGTTACCCTATCAAGTTTGACCAAAGGAACCCTTGATACAGGGATGTTGCTACTGCGAATCAGCCCGAATAATTCCTTAACGGATTCATTTTGTAGTCCCTTTTGTATCAGTATTTTTTCTATTTCCCTTCCAGACTTTACTGCTTCGATCACAGGGCGTGTACCAAAGATATAGTCTTTCGGTTCCACTTTTTGAGGGTGCTGTTTTTCCATCACCGAGTCAGGCCTCCTGTTCTCCAGGCATCAAGGGTGGCGAACCAAAAGTCGTCATAGTCGCTACTTCGAACCAATTCATAGTGCTGATCGGTAAATATATTGGGGACCATCATAAAAGTGAAAACTACCTGACTATCGCCGAAGCCTGAGTAAGTCCATTCTTCCCGAGCTGGTAAACGGCGGACGTCCATAGGAAGGCCAAAGATCATGAAGATCATGCCACGATCGGTTTTCCAACCTTCTTTATAGCTTGTAAAAACCTGGTTGCTCCACGTAAATCGTTGGAAATAGGCCTTAATGTTTTTCCTTGCTAACTGTTCGTCATTGGTTTGCTCCAGCCAGAACTTATCAAAAGCCTTCTTGGGGTCATCTGCAGATTGCAACCGCCGGTACTCTGACTTTGTGGTAATGTATTTCAACGGGGCCACTAAAGATTCTATCTTTCCGGGTTTCGGATAGCTGTTGTCAGTTATCCTGAAGCTGATGCCCTTTAGGGAGGAACTATCGGACTGTATGAAATAAAGACCAAGGTCTTCCAGAAGTATTTTCTGGCCAACCTTCACACTCCAAACACTATCAATACTCAAGTTTTTTCCAGAGGCGCCAGGTGCACTGCTGATCGGAGGTCTGGCCGGTTCAAAATCATGCCTGTACTGGTATACATAAACACTACTAACACTTGGATCGGCGCTTTCAATATGGAAAGAATCTTTCTGCAATATATAATTTTCAAACACCGGCACTCCTGATCCGTTTTTCAGGATTAGCGGATCTCCATCTTGGATCAACCATTCATATTCCCATGATTCTCCGCTTGCTATATTCTGAATCAATAAATAAACAGAACCTCCTAAAAGATCAGACCATTCCAAAGTAGCGATAAATGAGCCTTCGCTGGTTCGCTGACTCATAGTTAGCGTATCTGATTCGGTCTTTGAACCAGTTGCTTTTGTTGTGTGGTAAGTAATATAATAATCATCAGGTTCAAAGCTTGTCAGTCGAGGCAAGACCTTTAAATGTCCAATGGTGGTATTATCGTGAGTTACACTACGAAATTGACAATGTATTTCAGCATAGGAGTCGTAAAGATGTCGTTGGTTTCCTAATTCTTTAGTCTGTGTATGGTCTAGTGCAGATGGATAGACCATGCTCAATAAGTAATAGAATACATTTAACCAGGTTATTCCAGCCATCTTAAAAATGGTTTTTCTAAAAATAAACAATTAGGAGAAATGCTGGTATCTATAATTTCATATAAATTTGCTCAAACCTAAATCTGTTGTATCTAAATGGCCACCTATACCACTGAAATAGCTTCTGATCAATTAGTATCAGACAACCCCATACATCAAAGGTTATTAAAGGCCTATTATGCAGCGCAGCCATATATAAAGGGTGACCTATTGGAGGTAGGCTGCGGTGAAGGCAGGGGAGTCTCCTTGCTAGCCCCATTGAGCAACAGTTACTTAGCTATTGATAAGATCGGCAACATAATTGATAAGTTACAGAATCAATATCCCGGGGTTAATTTCATACAAATGATCATCCCACCTTTTGGAGATCTAGCCGACGCTCTTTATGATGTGGTAGTGAGTTTTCAGGTAATCGAGCATATTAAGGACGACCGGTTGTTCCTTAAAGAATTATACCGGGTGCTCAAACCTGGAGGGCAGGCCATTATTTCGACCCCAAACATAAAGAAAACCCTCACCCGCAACCCTTGGCATGAACGAGAGTACACCGCAGATGCTTTGAAAAGTTTAGCTATAAAAATCTTCGATCAGGTTGATGCTATGGGAATCGCTGGTAACCAAAAAGTAATGGACTATTACGAGGAAAATAAAAAATCAGTTGCTCGGATTACACGGTTTGATATTTTCGATTTGCAACATCGCCTACCAGCTAGTTTGCTCAAAATCCCCTATGATCTGATGAACAGGTTGAATCGAAACCTTCTCAAAAAAGGTAATACGCAGTTGGTCTCCGATATTACTCATGAAGATTATTTGGTCTCATCAGATCCGGAACACAGTTTAGACCTCTTCTATTTATTGAAAAAAGCCTAACTGATAACGTTATGGCTGGGCGGTAGGTACATACTTGGTCATTAGAGCTTTGACCTTATCAGCGTCTTCGG
This sequence comes from Cyclobacteriaceae bacterium, assembly GCA_051011275.1. Lineage (GTDB taxonomy): Bacteria > Bacteroidota > Bacteroidia > Cytophagales > Cyclobacteriaceae > JBPCUG01. The sequence goes on from JBPCUG010000828.1 coordinate 3,696, forward strand.
TTTTTCCTGCTTCCGTCAAGGCCTGGTCAATTACTCTTAATGCAGTAAAGTTAAGATAACTTTGCCGTTGATCGTTGATGCCCTGGTCCTCCAAATAAGTAAGATACTTATCAATTCTGGTGGTAAGTTTGTTGGCCAACTGTGTGCCCTGCTCAACTTCCCCAACTTCAATAAGCATTTGGATCATTTGTGCTGAATATGGACGAATAGCCACAACCTCATCCGGGATCAGCTCCAATGATTTCAACAATACCTCTTTGGCTTGATCAGTTTTGCCGTCGTCTATTAGAGCGCGAGCAAGTGTATTGAAATAAGAGCGATGTACTGATATAGCTTTATCCAAGTAGTCTTCGGTGGTATAATAAACATCGGGATTATCCAACTCCCTCCAATGAAATTTGTTCATCATATTGTCGTACATGACATCCGTATTCACCAAACTACGACGCATAGGATCGGGATTGAATACGGGCAGCAATCGATAGGTAGCCCCTTCTTGCACCACATAGGGGTCTAGTCTTAGTTTAGTATTTATTAAAGAAGTTTGATTAAAATAAATGGGTCGCTCCCATTGATTGGTGGCTATAATATCTAAGATCCCTAGGTCATTTTTGTAAATCGCATTGCCCTTAATATCGATCAAAAGCCGATCAGTAAGATAAGGCCTCAAATTTTCTGGCAAGAGTCCCTCGGAGATGACTTTAGTAGTGTCAACTTTCAGGAACATTTTCCTGGCCGGTATAAGATTTACGTAATCATCTCCAGTAGGGTATTGAATCACCTTGCTCTGCTCAGTTACCAACTGTAAATATTGCTTAAGATCAATGGCCTGTCCCTTAATTCTGGGATCATCAGTTACCGGTAGATAGTCATTAGGTCCTCCTTGACGATAGTCATGACTATTAAGGGTGAAGGGCAGGGGAGTAGATCCATAAGTTGATCGCCGCATCTGTTCATTGTACCAGTCGGTTGCGAAATAAGTGAGCACAATCACTCTCACATCAGTTCTAAAACCTTCTACTTCTTGTGCGTACCATAAGGGAAATGTGTCATTGTCTCCTCCAGTAAACAAAATCGCATTTGGAGCACATGAAGCTAGATAATTTTTGGCTGAATCAACAGAAAAATACCGGTCTGACCGATCGTGGTCGTTCCAACCCTGAGCCATCATAATGCTTGGTACAATAAGACACAATACCGTAGCAAGACCAATTAAAGCTTTGTCTTTTTGAATTAGTGTTCTTGCCAGGATCATCAAAGCCATAACTCCGGCCCATACAACGCTCATATAAATGATGCTAAATGACCCACCAGAGTCGCCTCCAAACAGCAATTCGAACAGATAGATCACAATACCGGCACCAAATGGGTAAACTGCTAATTTGCCCAACTCCTCCCACTTCAGGTTTTTGGCGGCATCATAAAGCGCCATTACTGCCAGTCCAATCCACATGGCAAAGGCATAAAATGATCCCACATAGATATAATCTCTTTCCCTAGGTTCAATAGGGGGAGAGTTAAGGTATAGGATCAGTGCTATGCCGGTAAGAAAGAATAGCATGGCCACCACCCAAAACCCCTTTCGGTGCTTTTGATAGTGAAAAAACATTCCAATTAATCCGAAGATCAGTGGCAGCATGAAAAAATTGTTGCGAGCATTATTGTCCGCGATTACGTCAGGTAATTCTGTAGAAGACTCCCAAGGTCGCAGCCAATCGGCATCTTGAATATCACTTGACCGTCCGGCAAAATTCCACATAAAATAGCGCATGTACATG